>JBDNJO010000021.1:0-76596 GCA_041687715.1 Candidatus Nanopelagicales bacterium | reverse complement strand
CGCGCCACTCCCTCTGGGAATTTTGACTCCCAATTAGTGATTCGCTGATCCACGGAATCGCTGGCTGAAGTTGCTTGAACAACTCTGGATACGAGAGCGGCTAACGCTACGTAAAGATCACTTCGCAGCGCAGTTCTCGCATAGGCTGTCCAACGATCAGCTCTTGGCAATGCCGTTATCTGAAACAGCATTCGATCAACGTCATAGCGTTCACTTAGCGCAAAGTACAGATCTACGATTTGAGCAGGGTCTTCACTTTCGCGCGCTGAAATCTCAATGACATCTAATAGCGAGAATTCATCCAACAGCGCAGCGATCCGACGCGCGATTTGTCGCGGCACACCCTGACTCTCGTAGCGCTTAACGTTATTCGTTAAGCGTTCTTGTTCAGCTCCACGTAAGAAATCTGGGACTCGATCCGTCAATTGCGAGACAGTTTCAGCGAACTTTGAAACTTCTGCTTCCACATTTAGTCGCCCACCTCGTGACTGCAGGAACCAACGTGTTGCGCGATCAAGTAATCTTCTAGCCTCTAGGAGTAATTCAATTTGGCAATCGGTTGAAACTTGGCCGTCTAGTTTTTCAAGTTGCGCCCAAAGTGATTTAAATCCAAATACATCACGTGAGACTACAAATGCTCTAAATATTTCGGCGGCTCCTGCGCCACTTTCTTCTGCTGCGCGCCACGCATAAGTTGCGCCACCACGATTAACCATTTCATTGGTCATGGCCGTTGAAATAATTTCTTTTCGAAGTGGATGGCTCGCCATTAGAGTGGCATACCCCTGGCGCAAGTCAGTTGGGAAATAACTACTGAGAAGGTCTTGGCACCAAGACTCATTGACAATGTCCTCATTTGCGCGATCTCTAGTTAGATCAATCTTTACGTAAGCCATCAAAACTGAAAGTTCTGGAGAAGTTAAGCCTGAGCCTTGGGCATCCAATAAATCAATTTGGGCATCTGTTGGGAGGAATTCAATCGTACGATTTAGCAATCCTTCAGCTTCAAGTGATTGCATTAAGCGCTGATGAACCCTTAGCATTTCGGGTGCTTGATAGCGGGCCTGAGCCAAAATTAAATTCTGCTCATAGTTGTCGCGCAGCACTAACTCGCCAACTTCGTTAGTCATCGCTGCAAGCTGGGCATTGCGATCCACAATTGTCATGCTTCCTGCGGTCACTGCCTGATCAAGCAAAATCTTTATATTTACTTCGTGATCGGAAGTATCTACACCTGCAGAGTTATCTATTGCATCGGTGTTGAGTTTCACGCCAGCACGAGCAGCTTCAATTCGACCCAATTGAGTAGCGCCTAAGTTTCCACCCTCACCGACAACTCGCGCCCGAATTTCACTTCCATTAACCCGGATTGCGTCGTTTGCCTTATCACCGACCTGCGCGTGAGTTTCGGTGCTTGCTTTTAGATAAGTACCAATGCCACCGTTCCACAACAGATCTATTGGGGCTAGGAGAATTTTAGTTAGCAGTTCATTTGGTGTAAGACTTGTAACTTCCGCACTTATACCAAGTGCCAGCTTTACTTCAGCAGTTAAGTCGATGGACTTAACGGTGCGCGGATAGATCCCACCACCTTTGCTAATTAATTTAACGTTGTAATCTTCCCAAGAAGATCTTGGCAAAGTGAATAAGCGCTGACGCTCAACAAATGACTTTGCCGCATCTGGATTTGGGTCTAGGAAAATGTGTCGATGATCAAAAGCTGCTACCAAGCGAATGTGCTCGGAAAGTAACATGCCATTTCCAAACACATCGCCGCTCATGTCTCCAATGCCAACTGCAGTGAAGTCTTGTGTTTGGGTGTTAAGACCTAGTTCTAGGAAGTGACGTTTTACTGACTCCCAGGCACCTTTTGCTGTGATTCCCATCGCCTTGTGGTCATAGCCAACAGAACCACCGGATGCGAAAGCGTCGCCCATCCAGAAACCACGATCGACTGAGATCTTGTTTGCAATATCTGAGAACGTTGCAGTTCCCTTATCGGCAGCAACTACTAAATATGGGTCATCAACATCATGGCGAACAACTTCTTTTGGTGGAATTACTTCACCATTAACAAGATTGTCCGTTACATCAAGAAGTGCCCCAATAAACATTTGGTAACAGGCAATGCCTTCTGCCAACCAGGCATCGCGATTGCTCGGTTCTGGACCTCGTTTAAGCACGAATCCACCCTTTGCCCCGGTCGGCACAATAACGGTGTTCTTCACCATTTGGGCTTTAACTAGGCCAAGGATTTCGATACGGAAATCTTCCTGTCGATCTGACCAACGTAATCCGCCGCGCGCCACTGCCGCAAAGCGTAAGTGGACACCTTCAACACGTGGTGAGAAAACCCAAATTTCAAATTTAGGAAGCGGCAGCGGTAAATCAGGGACCATTGAAGGATCCAATTTGAAAGCCATTACTTGCAAATAGTTCCCTGCTGAATCATGTTGATAAACATTTGTTCTTAGTGTCGCCAGCACAAGTGCGACACTTGCTCGCATAATTCGATCGTGATCTAAACTTGCAACTGCCTCCAGCGCTGATTCAATTTTTACTTCAAGCTCCTGTTGCTTCAAGTTTCGGTCTCCTGCGAAGTGAGGATCAAATCTAACAATGAATAAGTGAAGTAGTAACTGGACAATTCCAACGTTTGCCAAAAGTACTTGTTGGAAATATCCCTGACTAAATGGTGTTCCGGCTTGACGCAAGTACGCAGCATAAGCACGAATAATTCCTACGTTGCGAGCGGTAAGTCCGCCATGAATTACAAGTGCATTAAATGGATCGCTATCTACTTCACCTAGCCAGGAAGCAGTGAAAGTATCACAGAATCGTTGTGAAAGTGAATCAAGCAAAGGGACATTTGTCGCATCAAAACTTAAACCAAAGTCATAAACCCAAGCAATACTTTTATCAGCACGGCGCAAATCGTGGGCACGCTCGTCAATTACTTCAACACCAAGATCATGCAGGATAGGCAGGACTGAAGATAACGTGATCGAATTACCAATGCAATAAATAGTGAACCGGCGGGTTCCATCCTCTGGAATTGCCGGGGTATACATCGAAACTCTTATCTGCCCTTCAGGCTGAGTTTCCAAACTTTCTAATATTTTTAGGTGTGACACAGCGCTATCTGCGAGCACATCTTCCTTGAACGATTCAGGGAATGCATCAATCCACGTGCGAGTTAAACGTAACGCCTCTTCCTCACCTACTTGGTCAATAAGAGAATCCGCAAAATCGTCTTCCCAGAATCTGGCAGCATCAGTTATTCGCGATTCAAGAAGCTCCAAATCTATTTCCGGTATGTCCTTACCTCGCGGTTTACGTAAAACAAAGTGTAAGCGGGCTAAAACAGACTCTGAAACGCGTGCGGTGTGGTCAACTGAAGTTGCACCGAAGGTTTCTAGCAAAATTGCTTCCATGCGAAGGCGAACTTCTGTTGTGTAACGATCACGTGGGAAATATACGAGGACGGAAACGTAGCGCCCTAGTACTTCGGTGCGAGTAAACAAGCGCACCTGGCGACGTTCCTGGAATTGCAAGACACGCAGTGCAACTTTCTCTAACTCCACTCCTGAAATTTGGAACATTTCATCTCGTGGATAAGTCTCTAAAAATTGCATCAAGTCTTTGCCACTATGGGAATCTCGGCCTAGTCCCATCGATTCAATTACATCTTGCACCTTATTTGAAATAACGGGGATTGAGGTGACTGACTGAGTGTAAGCCGCGGAGGAAAATAGCCCGAGGAATCGATGCTCACCAATTTGTTGTCCTGTGGCATCAATCTGGCGGATACCAACGTAGTCCAGATAAACCGAGCGGTGAACTGTTGCTCGCATTTTTGCTTTAGTGATGACCATAAGCGAGTTCATGCTGGAATGGTCATAGTCATCTTCGCTTAAGTAGCTGCCACCAGCAGTGTCTCGCAATGTACCAAGACCAGCACCTTGCACATTTGCAAGTTTGTTTTTCACAAGTGCATATTTTGAATATCCGATGAAAGTGAAATGGTTATCAGATAACCAACTCAAAAATTCAATAGCCTCATCACGTTCACGGCCAATAAGTCCGGTGGCGGCTTGAACTTCTGTGATGACATCATCAAGCTTCTGCTGCATTGCGGGCCAGTCAGTAACGGTGGCCCGGACGTCTGCGAGAACCTGATAAATTCTCTCCTCAATCGTGGCAAGTGCATGTGCGTCACTTTCTCGATCTACTTCAACACTTATCCAAGACTCTTTCAATGCCCCTTCTGGAGCATCGTCACTCGAGGTCATGTCTTGATCTAAAATCTCAATCAATTTTCCATCTACATCGCGCTTAACCAAGAATCTTGGATGGATCACAACCCTTATCGAACGATCTTGACGGGATAATTCAGCGGATACCGAATCCACTAAGAACGGCATGTCATCGGTGACGACTTGAACAACGGTACGAAGTGAGTGCCAATTATCCTCTGCCAAAGTAGGCGAAATTGCACAAACCTTTGCGGATCCAGCTTTGCGAGTATTTCCGAGGGCCACGTGGGACTCAATCATGGCCTGCAAGTCGCGAACTTGTGCTCTGACAACATCTTCGGGAGCAACTAAATCAAAATATCTAGAAACTACTGGTTTGAGTTCTGGTGCAATTGATTTTTCTACTTGAGCAATCAGTTCTTCGCGATCGCCTTCAAGTTGACGCGAGCCGCGCGAGGTTACTGACACTTTTTACTAGCCTCCTGCGGTCACGTGGGGGGGCGTGGACACCTAATAACTCTACCAATTCCTGGACTCCCTTAGATTGGGGTATGAGCATTTCCTGGCTAATAAGCCCGTTAGGTCAGGAGGTAATTAGATCAGCACGTGAATACCGTGATCCACTTCGAGCAGTTCCAGCGCTTCGAAAGCAGTACCCCGAAATTGCTGCAGAGTTAATTTCACAAGCTATGTCTCAGGCAGGATTGCAGCTTCGCCTAGAAGAGCGTTGGGGTTCCCCTGCCAACAATTTGTTGCTCACGCACGACGGTATTAGTCAAGCAACTCGGCCAGTCATCGCAAAATATCGGGCGCAAGAAATCGTAAAAAAATTTGGTAAGAATGCACACGTACTTGACCTGACATGTGGATTGGGTTTTGATTCTCGAGAGTTTGCAAGTGCGGATCTAAAAGTTACTGCGATCGAAATTGATCCAACAGTTGCCGAATATGCGCAATTTAATCTCGCTGAATTTGGTGTTACGGTTCTCTGCGCTGATGCTACGACTTTTCAAATTCCAGCTGACGTCGATGTGGTTTTTATTGATCCAGCCCGACGAGATCCCCATGGTTCCAAATCCGCTCTTGGACAAGCAAAGCGAATATTCAACCCCCAACTTTGGTCACCTTCTTGGGATTCAATTATTGAAATTGCTTCTCGATTTCCTGTTATGGCGAAAGTTGCTCCTGGAATGGACAAGTCTGAAATTGGAAATTGGGATGCAAAATGGCTCAGCTCTGCTGGCGATCTACTTGAATGTTTTATTTCATTCCCTGGAACTGGAGTCCGCGCCGCAGTTTTAATATCCGCTAAATCCGAAAATCACATCGAGGTGCAAGGTGAGAGTCAGACACGCACACAGGATCTTGGCAAGTACTTAGTTATTCCTGATTCAGCCTTGATCCGCGCTAGCGCGCTCACTCCCCTTGCCGAGTCAATTAATGGTGGGCTTGTGAATGAACACATAGCTTGGTTGACCACCGATGACGAAGCTGGAGTTGGCAACATGCTTAAGCAGGATCCACTTCAAGCAAGTGCCTTGCTCATTGAGTCAGTGTTTAAGTATTCAGATAAAGAACTAGTAGCTCGAGCAAAAAATGTTCCTGCAGCCGGAGTTACGATCATGACACGAGGCATGCAACTCGATGTTGAAGCAATTCGTAAATCAGTGGTGAAAGTTACCGTACCAGGAAATCAAGAGTTGATTGTTGCAATCTATCGAGATGATGCTGGGCCCCAGGCTTTACTTTGCCGTCGAATTTCTGGCTTGAGCTAAATCCAAATCCAATTGGCTAATTGCCTCTGGCCCAAGTCCACAGCAACCACCGATTAAATTAGCGCCAGCCTTTACCCACTCAGAAACAATTTGTGCAGGCAATTTGTCATGGCCCTCGCCAATCCAGCACATGTTTTTCCCGTCCCAGACTCGGCCAGCATTTGGATAGACCACCAGCGGTAAGGAGGATTTTGCTGCAAGTTTGTGTAATAGCGAAGTGACGAATTCAGGTTTCGTGCAATTCACTCCGATTGCAACAACGCAAGGACTCCCACTAACTAACTCAGCTAAATGGCCAATGCCTTGACCAGCGCAGGTTGAGTGTGCATCCTGGGCGCTCATAGTGATCCAAGCAGGAATGTCTGGGTAATCTGCCAGCACCTCAACTAGAGCTCGGACTTCATCTAAATCAGGAATTGTTTCGCAGGCAAACAAGTCGGGCTTGGCGCTGGCAAGTATCGCAATTCGCTCCCGATGGAACTTAACTAAGTCATCATGTGCCACCCCATAATTGCCGACATACTCTTGGCCGCCGCCAAGGACTGCGCCGTAGGGACCCACGCTCGCCGCTACCCAAACTTTTTCCGGAGCATGCAAAGCAACTTCTTTTGCAAGCGTGACAGAAAGCCGCATCAAGTCATCTGCTTGATCTTGCGTCATACCGGTTGCTACGAAACCCATGCGACTTGCTTGATATGAAGCAGTTATCAAAACACGCCCACCAGAGTTAACGTAATCTTGGTGCACCTGCGCGATAGCCTCTGGTGCATCTCGCAGCAATCTTGCAGACCAAAGTTTGTCTGACAAGTCATGGCCACGTTTTTCTAATTCGCCAGATAGCCCACCATCGATAGGCCAGGGACCCTGCGCCAACCAACTTGCAAAACTCTGAGTCACGAGGCCACCACTACTTTTATATCCATCGACGAATCTGTCGCGAAACTTAATTGTGACGTATCCCGCCCGCGCTTAACTAATTCAGAACCAAGGGTTGCAACCATTGCCCCATTATCAGTGCAAAGGGCTGGGCTAGGAATTCGTAAAGTGATCTTGTGCTCAGAGCAGCGCTGCGCAGCAACTGCGCGCAAGCGAGTGTTCGCTGCTACTCCACCACCAATAACTAAAGTATTTACCTCATTTGTTAAGCACGCATCAATTGCTTTGCGCAGCAATACATCAACTACTGCCTCTTGGAATGAAGCTGCTACATCGTTAACCATAATTTTGTTGCCTGAGCGCTGTTCGGATTCCACCCAACGGGCAACGGCAGTTTTTAATCCTGAGAATGAAACATCAAAACGATGCTTCAGTAAATCTTTAGGTGTAGATAGGCCACGTGGAAAATCAATTGCATTTGGGTTTCCATCAAGTGCCGCTTGATCTATGTACGGTCCACCTGGAAAGGGTAGGCCCAATACTCGTGCAATTTTGTCGAAAGCTTCACCGGCTGCGTCATCAATTGTTTGTCCTAGTTGCACTACATCCTGGGTTATGTCAGGAATAAGCAGTAGCGAGGAATGCCCGCCCGATACCAATAGCGCAATACTTGGCTCATCAAGTGGCCCATGCTCAAGCTGATCCACACAAACATGCGCTGCCAAATGGTTAATACCATAAATTGGCTTACCTAAAGCCACTGCAAGTGACTTCGCTGCTGCTACACCAACCAGTAACGCGCCAGCTAGGCCAGGGCCCGAAGTAACGGCGATCGCATCTACTTCTGAAAGTTTTATTTTGGCACTTTGGCAAGCCCGTTCAATTGTTGGAACCATAGCTTCTAAGTGAGCGCGACTTGCAACTTCAGGAACTACCCCACCAAATCTGGCATGCTCAGCAACACTTGATGCAACTTCATCTGCCAGCAGGGTAGTGCCTCGGACAATACCAATTCCTGTTTCGTCGCAAGAAGTTTCAATACCCAAAATCAATGGCTCAGACATTGTTCACCTTCTTGCGCATAATGATTGCATCAATTGTGTTCCCGTAATAATTTCGCCGGATGTCGATTCGTTGATAATCTCGCGCGGTATACATCGCAATTGCGGCTTCATTATCGCTACGGACTTCAAGAAAGATTTCTCGGACTTTATACTTTTCTGCCTGCGCTTCTAGCCAATCCATCAACATCGTGCCAATACCTTTACCTTGCGCTGACCGAGAAACTGCCACGGTATTAATGTCGCCTTGTTTGCCAACATAGCGAAACGAGGCATAGCCAACAATAAGATCGGCATTAACGGCTACTGCAACTTCTCGAGACAGTAATACTTGCGCTAATTCATCTAAGAAAAGTGATTCAGTCCACGCATCGATTGGAAATAGGTCATCTTCGATAATTTTTACTGCTGGGACATCAGCTTTCGTCATAGGGCGGATCTCAACCATCAAAGTACCGACTTTCGAATAGTCGGCTCTACTGCATCTGGCTTGCGCAAGTACATCGGCTTTACTTCAACAAGTTGCGCGCTTCCTGTAGCAAATAACTGCGCTAAAGCGCCAGCTCGTAATTTTATGACTTGGCCATTAATAAATTCTGGATACAACTGAGCGCCCGGACCGACAAAATCCATGCCCGAAAATTGGGTTGCTAATACGTCAGGTTTTGTAACTTGTGGCTCGCCAATACGTCCGCCATTAAATTGCGCCCAGTAAAGTTCTTTTCGCCTGGCATCAGTTACAACAATGCAGGGCTTGCCGTAATCAAATGAAACCGCGTCTAATGAGCAGATGCCATGAACTGGAATATCTCTGGCATAACCAAACACCACAGCAGTTACGATCCCAACGCGCAACCCAGTAAATGGCCCCGGGCCAACACCAATTACGACATCAGAAATTTCCGCAATGGTAATTCCTGCGTTAGATATCGTCTGTGAAATTAGCTCAGCGGTGAGTTCTCCCTGCATGCCATGTGCAGAGGAAATGGCATGTGTTAACTCGCCATTGCTAGTTAAGACTGAAACGCTCACACCAACTGAGGTGTCAATTGCCAATACGTTCATTTTGCTAATCCAGCTAATTCAATATTGGCCCAGCGCGAACCAAAGGCTGCAATGTCTACAAGTCGCAGTCCACTGGATGCATCATCAATGTCGCTTAAATCAAAACTGCGATCAATTCGAAGTTCTAGCCAGTTGTCAGTAAAACTTGCAACGTATGGCGAGCCCCACTCAATTAAAAAAACAGCATTTTCGACATTGTCCAAATCCAGATCAACTAAATCGTTTGGTCCAACGAGTCGGTAGGCATCAACGTGAACTAGGGCAAGGCCACCAGGTTTTGCGTTATGAATTCGCGAGACGACAAATGTTGGACTAGTGACACGTCCTTGCACACCAAGCTGTTCTGCTAAACCTTGGGCAAAAGTGGTTTTACCTGCGCCAAGTGGACCGTCTAGAACAACAACGTCCCCAGCAACAAGCAGTTCTGCGACTCGAGCGCCAAGCGTCTGCATGTCTTTCGACGATGAAATTAAAATGTTCATCGAACTACCAAGAGTTATTTATAAATTCGCGATGCACTCGCGGCCCAATACGGGTGATGATTTCATAGGAAATAGTTCCAGCAGCTTCGGCCCAATCCTCAACACTTGGTTCGCCGCGTGCCGGATCGCCAAAGAGAATAACTTCCTGACTTAGTCCAACGTTTAGTCCACCAACATCGAGCACGAATTGGTCCATACAAATTCGACCAGCTACTTTACGAATTTCCCCGCCCACTAAAACTGGTCCTTTGCCTGAGGCGCTACGTGGAACACCGTCTGCATACCCAGCAGGAATTAGAGCCAAGGTCGTATCACTTGTGGTGTGGTATTGATGTGCGTAGGAAACGCCAGAACCTGCTGGCACATTTTTAAGTAATGAAATCGGCGCGCACAAAGTCATAACAGGTTTCAAGTCAAAATCTAAAGCGCGGCCAACTTCTTCGCCAGGTGATACTCCGTAGGCCGCTACACCTGGGCGAACCATGTCAAAGTAAGCCTGCGATAGTCCCAAAGTCGCAGCTGAGTTAGCAAGGTGTCGAACTTCCAATTCAAATCCAGCGGCATCTAGTTGGTCCACAGCAGATTTAAATTCAGCAATTTGCGCCGTAATAGTCGGATTGCTCGGTTCATCAGCATAAGCAAAGTGAGACATCACGCCAACAACTTTTACAGTTCCTTCTGCTTCAGCTCTTGTTAGCGCCGTAATCAATTCTGGGAGATCAGCTAACAAAACTCCATTTCGATGCAATCCAGTATCAACTTTTACATGCAACCGAGCCACTCGATCAACGGAATAGGCAGCATTAGATATCTCTTTCAAAGTCGCTAAAGAATTAACACCAAGATCAATGTCGCGCGCTATGCATTCAGCAAATCGATCGTGTGGGGTATTTAACCAAGCAAGAATTGGGCCTGGCACACCACCTTCACGCAACGCAACACCTTCTTCTAAAAGTGCAACTCCTAAATAATCTGCGCCAGCGTTAACAGCAGCTTGGCCACATTTAACAAGTCCGTGTCCATAAGCATCAGCTTTTACTACGACCATAAGTTTGCGACCATCAATGCGAGTTTTCAAAACCCGAACGTTATGTGCGAGTGCGCCGAGGTCAATGCGAGCAGTTACATGTGCAGTCACTTTTGATTCACTTCCCCTAGATCTTTTCCGCGATCACATATGCAATTGCCACAGGACCATCATGACTTATTGAGACATGCCAGTTCGTAATTGAAAGTTTTGTAGCTACCTGCGCGACCGTGCCGCTAATCGAAATTGTTGGTGCGCCACCATTGCTAACTTCACAATCATGCCAAGCCATACCTGCCGGCGCACCTAACGCTTTAGCAACAGCTTCTTTTACGGCAAATCTTCCAGCTAAAGATATGAGTGGCAATTGGTGACCGTCGGCGCTTACTTGCTCTTCTTTTGTGAATAAGCGATCAATGATTTGTGGGGTTCGATCTACCAGGCTGGAAAAGCGCGCTAGGTCAACAACGTCAACGCCGATACCTACAATTGCCATGACTTAACCTTGCCGTTAATACTGGATTTTTCAAACTCGAACTTACTTTAGTTATTCAACTGTCACACTCTTGGCCAGATTCCGTGGCTGATCCACGTCATAACCCTTAACTGTTGCCATCTCACACGAGAAGATTTGTAGCGGCACAGTTGCAACTAATGGCTGCATTAAAGCTGGGCATTTTGGCAAGCGAATAATGTGGTCAGCAAATTCATTAATTGACTCATCGCCTTCTTCCGCCAAGACAATTGTTAAGGCGCCACGAGCACGAACTTCTTGAATGTTGGAAACAATTTTGTCGTGAAGTTCATCATCTTTTGGTGGGACCACAACAAAGACTGGAATACCCTCTTCGATCAATGCGATTGGTCCATGCTTAAGTTCGCCAGCCGCAAAGCCTTCTGCGTGCATGTATGCAAGTTCTTTAAGTTTTAACGCACCTTCAAGTGCAACTGGGAATCCAACGCTTCGGCCAAGAAATAGTACAGATTGCTTGTCAATTAATTCCTTGGCAATAGCTTTTACGCCTTCGCTGGTATCGAGAACTAAGTCAATCAAATTCGGCATGTCATTTAATTCCAGAGCCACTTTTGCCGCATCTGCGCCAAAGCCCGTGCCTCGGGTTTGCGCTAGGTACATGGCGAACAGGTAGCAAGCAACAATTTGAGTTAGGAATGCTTTTGTCGATGCGACTGCGATCTCGGGGCCAGCATGCGTGTAAACCACAGCGTCGCTCTCGCGAGGAATTGTTGAACCATTGCTATTGCAAATGGCTAATACTTTTGCGCCTTGTTCACGGGCATAACGCATAGCCATAAGAGTGTCCATGGTTTCCCCAGATTGACTGATGGCAACTACCAAAGTTGTCGGAGTCAAAATCGGGTCGCGATATCTAAATTCACTCGCAAGTTCTACTTCACATGGAATTCGAGTCCAATGCTCTATGGCGTACTTAGCAATTAAGCCAGAGTGATACGCAGTTCCACAGGCGGTAATCACAATTTTGTCGATGGACTTTAAGTACTCATCATCAAGTCCAAGATCGTCAAGTGTTACTTTGCCAGCCTTGTCGATGCGCCCAAGAAGAGTATCTGCAACAGCTTTAGGCTGCTCTGCAATTTCTTTGAGCATGAATAAATCAAAGCCACCTTTTTCGGCAGCTGCCGCGTCCCATGTAACTTCATACTCAGTGAACGGAGCGGGCTTACCGAAGAAATCTGTTACTTCAATTGAGTTCGGCGTGATCTCCACAATCTGATCTTGGCCAAGTTCGATGGCATTTCTTGTGTGCGCGATAAATGCCGCAACATCTGATGCTAAGAAATTCTCACCAACACCACGTCCAACTACAAGTGGCGAATTTCGTCTGGCTGCAACAACGACGTCAGGGGTATCTGCATGCACAACCACTAAAGTGAATGCACCAGTTAGCACTTGGCAAACTTCACGTAACGCGTCAGCTAAGCCAGGGGTAGATTTCATTTGCTTTGACAACAAGTGGGCAACGACTTCTGTGTCAGTTTGGCTGCGCAGCGTCACGCCTTCGGCAATTAATTTGTCACGAAGCATCGCAAAGTTTTCGATAATGCCGTTATGGATTACCGCAATCCTGCCATCTTCACTCACATGTGGATGAGCATTGACATCATTTGGCGCACCATGAGTGGCCCAACGAGTGTGACCAATTCCAGTATTGGATCCAGAAATCGGACTTGCCAGCAACTCGGCTTCAAGGTTCGCTAACTTGCCAGCTTTCTTACGACTCTGGATGGCGTGATCAGAAACAATTGCAATTCCAGCTGAGTCATACCCGCGGTATTCGAGGCGACGTAAACCTTCGATAACTACATTCTGGGCTTGTTGCGGACCAACATAACCAACGATTCCGCACATAGTTTTAAGTCTATCTGTAACTAATGTGCTATTTCGAGATTGCGCAATGAGTAGCGACAACTTCGGCAAGTTCTTGTGCAACATCTTGCGCTTGTTGCGCAGTTGCAGCCTCGACCATGACGCGAATCAGTGGTTCAGTTCCACTGCTGCGAAGCAAAATTCTACCAGTTTCGCCAAGTTCTTTTTCCATTCGGATCACGGCGTCGGCTACCTCTGATTTTGTGACAGCAGACTTTTCAACGTTCGGTACATTGATTAAAACTTGCGGCAATTTTGTAACCAAACTTGCAAGCTCGGCCAATGTTTTACCGGTGCGCTTCATTTCCGAAAGTAGATGTAGCGCTGTTAATACACCATCACCAGTTGTTGCAAATTCACTTAGTACTACGTGCCCACTTTGTTCGCCGCCTATCGTGAACCCACCATTACGCATTTCTTCTAAAACATAGCGGTCACCGACTGCCGCTGCGATAACTTCAATGCCCTGTCCACGCATAGCAATGTTAAATCCAAGGTTCGACATAACTGTCGCAACGACCGTATTGCCGACTAACTCATTACGGGCTTTTCTACCAACAGTCAAAATTGCCAGAATTTCATCACCATCAACGAAGTTTCCTGCTGCGTCCACCGCTAAACATCGATCAGCATCGCCATCATGTGCAATGCCAACATCAGCGCCATGCGCAATAACTGCGGCAAATAAATCTTCCATGTGTGTCGAACCACATTTGTCATTTATGTTTAGGCCATCAGGTTCGCAGTGAATAGACACGACTTGAGCGCCTGCTCTTCGCAATGCTTCTGGTCCAACAAGGGAGGCTGAGCCATTGGCGCCATCAATGACAACTTTTAGGCCATCTAGTGAATTTGAGATGCTGGCAGTTAAGTGGTGCAGATACTTTTCAATCAAATCGTGATCACTTCGGATTCGACCCACGCCAGAACCTGTCGGCAAATTATTTGTTATTTTTAAGTGAGCCTCTATGGCATCCTCAATCGCATCATCTAACTTGACACCACCGCGCGCAAAAAACTTAATTCCGTTATCTGGCATTGGATTATGTGAGGCAGAAAGCATCACGCCTAAGTCGGCGCCAGTGTGATCAGTCAGGAAGGCAACAGCCGGCGTCGGCACAACACCGACGTCAATCACATCAACACCTGCACTGGCTAAGCCCGCACAAATTGCTGACTGCAGGAACTCACCACTTGCTCGTGGGTCGCGTCCAACAATGGCAAATGGGCGATCCGTTTTGTGCTTATCGAATTCGCCACGTTCGCCTAAAACTTGCGCAGCAGCAACACCAAGATTGGTTGCTAATTCAGCTGTAAGTAATCCGTTCGCTAAACCACGAACGCCATCGGTGCCAAATAGTCGGCCCGACATAGATTAACGCTTTGAGTATTGTGGAGCCTTACGAGCCTTCTTCAGGCCGTACTTCTTGCGCTCCTTGATACGTGCATCGCGAGTAAGGAAGCCGGCCTTCTTAAGGTCAGCGCGGTTACCTTCAAGATCAATGGCATTTAAGCAGCGAGCCACACCTAGACGCAATGCGCCAGCCTGACCAGAAATTCCGCCACCATCGATGCGGGCAAGTACGTCGTAAGCACCTTCAAAGTTAAGAGTCTTGAAAGGATCGTTCACAAGTTGCTGATGAACTTTGTTTGGAAAGTAATCTTCAAGTGTGCGTCCGTTAATTGTCCAACGTCCGGTGCCTGGAACAATTCGAACGCGAGCAATCGCTTCTTTACGTCGACCAGTGGCTGCGCCGGGTGTGTCAGGTGCTTTACGTGGTTCGCGTGCTGCCGCTGCTGGAGTTTCGGAAGTGTATTCCGTCAACTCAACTTCGGCTTCGCCGCCAACTTCTACTTCTAATACTTCATTCTCTGACATGTTATTTCCCTTCGTAAAAATCTATTTGTCCGCGAGCGCTTACTGCGCTACCTGAGTAATCTCGAATGGCTTTGGGTTCTGTGCAGAGTGCGGGTGCGCTGGACCTGCGTAAACTTTTAGCTTTGTGATTTGAGCATCGCTCAACTTATTGTGCGGAAGCATCCCCTTGACTGCCTTTTCAATTGCGCGTCGTGGGTTTGTTGCTAACAATTCGATGTAGTTAGTAGCGCGCAAGCCGCCTGGGAAACCAGAGTGACGGTAATCCATCTTCTGTGAAAGCTTTTGTCCTGTTAATACAATTTTTTCAGCATTAATAACAATGACGAAGTCGCCAGTGTCAACGTGTGGTGCAAAGATTGGCTTGTGCTTACCGCGCAGGAGCACAGCAACTTGTGACGCAAGACGTCCTAAAACAACGTCAGTTGCATCGATTACATGCCATTCGCGATTCACATCGCCTGGCTTTGGTGAGTACGTGCGCACAGTGAGCCTTCTTTGAATAAATTAAGTGGGTTAAAATTACGGTTTTTCCTTATGCCTAAAGGCACAACGACTCCTTAGATTACCTGCATTGCTGGGCGTGGGTCAAAACGAGCCTTTGGACAAGAGGTAGGCTGGCAACTAGAAAAGGCAATAACTACGGGAAATTTAGACAAAATTCCAAATACTGCCACGAAAAAGGGATGTGTTAAGGCCAGATGAAAGTGCGTCGGCGCCCCCTTTACCTACTCGAAGGGGCAAATGCCCTATCTGGCTTAAGTAATGCCATTACCATTGTGACGATTCCCTGGCTGATTTTCGAACGCACTGGATCCGCAACCCAAGCTGGAATCGTGGTCGCACTTTCGGCAATTCCAGGAATTTTTATCTCGCCATTTGTTGGCGCACTCATTGATCACTTCGGACGCAAGCGGGTTTCAATAGGTTCTGATTTCTTTTCTGCTATTTCGGTCATGATGTTTCCAATTTGGGAATCGTTGTTTGGCTTAACATTCGCTTCAATTGCCACCTTCGCGGTACTCGGCGCTGCATTTGATCCAGCTGGATACACAGCGCGTAAATCTTTGATTCCAGATGTCGCCAAAGCAAGTAACACATCAATGGACAAACTCAACTCTTGGCATGAAGCAGTTTTCTCAGGTGGCTGGGTACTTGGCCCAGCAATTGGCGCCGTTGCAATTTCAATTGTTGGTGCTGCAAATTCCATGTGGATAGTTTTTGCTGCCTTCATACTTGCCATTATCTTGATTGCACTTTTGGATGTCGGCGATCTTGGGTTAGAGCATCGCGAAGCAATCGATGACAAAGAGGAATTTTGGTCTAGCACCTTACGTGGTCTGCAGGTTTTAAAGTCAGACAAGGCAATGTTCTACTTGACTATTTCTATTGTTTTCTTGGCAATGGTTTACTTACCAACTGAATCTATTGTTTTACCAAAATATTTTTCAGACATAGATGACCCTCGTGGACTTGGTTATGTGCTGTCGTCAATGGCGGCCGGCGGCATCGCATCGATGCTTGCCTACCCTTGGCTAGTTTCGCGATTTAGGAAACGATCTATTGTTATTGGCGCTCTCGCAGCAACAAGCCTGGCCATGATTCCAATGACGTTCTTTCCACCGATTGGTTTATTTGCAGTGTCTGGATTTTTGCTTGGCCTTGGCTGGGGTCCAATGAATCCATTAATGAACTCACTTGTGCAGCAGCGTGTTGCGCCACACATTCAAGGTCGTGTTTTCGGCGTTCAAACTTCGTTGTTTTATGCCAGCGGTCCGATTGGAATGTTCGTAACAGGAGTTTGTGTTGATGCCTTTGGGGTTCGCCCGGTGTATACCGCTGCGGTTGCAATCTTGATTGTGTTCCAGTTAGTCATCATGGCAGTTCCAAGTCTGCACGATTTGGATCGTGAAGCGTCATACTAATTACATGACGCGTCCCACTTTAGCTAACTGGTTATTACCAGAGAATACTTTTTGGTCATTTCGCCACGTTCGCGAATTAATCCCAACAGCGCAGGTCGACTGTGCTGAAACCGCTCGTCCACTAGCTAAAAAATATAACTCGGAACTTGCTGAAGTAGTTTTTGCTGCGCATTATGGGGCGACAAAGCTTGCTGACTTCTTGACTACAACTCATACTGATTCCTTCACTGTTGTAAAGGGTGAAGACCTAGTCATGGAATGGTTGGCACCAGGTGTGGGAGATGATGAGCCACACATGATTTTCAGTGTTACTAAATCCGTTACCGGAATGCTTGTAGGAGCATTAGTTGCCCAAGGTCTACTTGATGTTGATGCCTTGGTGAAAAAATACGTTCCAGAAGTCGCGGACAGTGGATTCGGTGATGCCACAGTGCGCAACTTGCTCGACATGGCTGCCAGTTACCAATTCGAAGAGGACTACACCCCTGGCGAAGACATCATTGCGTATCGACATTCAGTTGGTTGGTATCCAGCGCCGCTTGGTGCACCCAACTTGCATGAGTTCATTGCCGCACGTAAAAAAGAAGGAAGCCACGGCGAGCAATTCCGTTACTTGTCTCCAACAACAGATTTAGTTGGTTGGGTAATTGAAGCAGCAAGTGGCATGCCTTATGCCGAGGCACTTTCAAAATATATCTGGGCAAAGATTGGCACAGAAGCGCCAGCACACATAACGGTTGACCGCCAGGGATCCCCTCGCGCAGCTGGTGGACTATCAACAATTCCTCGCGATCTTGCCCGATTCGGCATGATGATTCGCGATGGTGGGATGGGCGCGATTGATCCCGCATTTCTAAAAGATGTTTATGAAAATGGCAGTTACGCACAATGGCAGACTGGCGATTTTAAAGATTTCTTACCTAAAGGTGTTTATCGATCATTTTGTTACAAGCCTGGTGAAGATCCCGATGTGATTATGGGTATCGGCATTCATGGTCAGATGCTTTATGTTGACCGGCCACGTGGGGTTGTTATTGCTAAACAATCTTCTTGGCCAAATCCAGATTCGGAAGAAATGCATTTAGATGCGTTCCACGCTTGCCAAGCAATTGCGCGAACTTTGGCTTAACTAAATTGCTACTCCCGTAAATCCCAATGCTTACCCCTAGAAATTTACTCCCGTAAATCCCAATGCTTACCCCTGGAATCTACTCCCGTAAATCCCAATGCTTACCCCTGGAATCTACTCCCGTAAATCCCAATGCTTACCCCTGGAATCTACTCCCGTAAATCCCAATGACTTACTTCTGGTGGGTTTGCGAAGAACGGTCCTATCAGTCCGCGCCATTGTGTGAATAATTCTGATTCGCGAAAACCAACCATGTGATCTTCCAATGTGTCCCAACCAATTGCAATTAAATAAGTTGATGGCGCTTCGATACCTCGATGGACATGAATTACTTGAAAACCCTTGGCTAGGGCTACGACTGCTTTTGCTTTCTCCATTGCCGCCTCAAATTCAAGTTCTTTGCCAGCGACGATTTCCATGAATGCGGTTTCCATAATCATGGTTGTCAGATTACCTTTTAGCTCGCTTCTCATCCCACACTGGCTCATCAGATTCGCGAACTGTGGAATCTGCGCCGAAAACAATAAACCGATCCATAGTTCGCGAGAACCAGCGATCATGGGTAACTGCCAAAACCGTTCCTTCAAAAGCATCTAGTGCTCGCTCCAAAGCTTCCGCGGATTCCAAATCTAAGTTATCTGTGGGTTCATCGAGCAGTAATAAAGTGGCGCCGGATAGTTCCAGCAACAAGATTTGAAATCTTGCCTGCTGGCCGCCAGAGAGTGATTCAAACTTTTGTTCGCTAGCTCCAGCTAAGCCGTAACGATCCAGTGCGCGCGCCGAATGTTCCTGTTGCATGCCACTTCGATGCTCATCCCCACGATGCAAAATTTCAATAAGTGTGCGTCCAACTAATTCTGGGTGATGGTGTGTCTGGGCAAACCAACCTGGTCGAATCCGCGCACCAAGTTTTGATTTTCCAGAATGAACAACCGGTTCAATTGTTACATCGCTTATCGGTAAATGCTCAAGTTCTGGATCAGTACCACCAGCTGCCAGTAATCGTAAAAAGTGACTCTTGCCCGAGCCATTAGCGCCGAGTACTCCGATGCGTTCGCCAAACCAAATCTCTAGATCAAATGGTTCAACTAATCCAGTTAAAGAAAGTTTCTCGCAAACAACTGCGCGCTTTCCGGTACGGCCACCCTTGAGTCGCATCTTCACATTTTGCTCGATTGGAATCTCTTGTGGTGGACCAATTTCTTCAAATTTACGTAGTCGTGTTTGCGCCGCTTGATAACGAGAAGCTAAGCCATCATTAAATTTGGCTTTGACTTTTAACATCTGGACTAGATCCTTAATTTTCTGGTGCTCTTCATCCCAACGTTTACGAAGCTCTTCGAGTCGTGCAAACCGATCTGTGCGGGCTTGACCGTGACTGGCAAAGCCACTGCCATGTATCCAAACTGAATTTCCGGCATGCCCTAATTCCAAAGTCACAATCTGTTTGGCTGTATTAGCCAATAATTCGCGATCATGACTGACATAGAGCACTGTCTTCTTGGTTTGATTTAACTGATCCTCTAACCACTTTTTTCCAGGAACATCCAAGTAGTTATCTGGCTCATCAAGCAGCAGTACTTCTTCTGGACCTCGTAACAACGCTTCTAAAACTAACCGCTTTTGTTCGCCACCAGAAAGGCTTCCTGCGCAGCGTTGCTGGGCAGTATCAAATGGCAATTGAATTGCAGCCATAGTGCAAACATCCCAAAGCACCTCGATGTCATAGCCACCAACATCAGCCCAATCGGCAATCGCTTGGGCGTAAGCCATTTGATTTTTTTCACTGGAGTCTTCAATCATGGCCAGTTCGGTTGCCGTGATTTTTGCTGCAGCTTGCGCGATCGCATCCGGTGCAACCGTTAGTAATAAATCGCGCACCGTGCCATCAGTCATGTGTCCAACAAACTGTCGCATCACGCCAAGTCCACCAGTTCGCGCAATACTTCCCTCTTGCACTGGCTCGTCGCCTGCGATCATTCGCATCAAAGTAGTTTTGCCTGCGCCATTTGCTCCAATCAACGCAGTGATGGCGCCTTCACCAACTCGAAATGAGACATCCAACAAAAGAATGCGGCCATCTGGAAGTGAGAAAGTTATGTGCTGGATATCAAGGTGACCCATCAGAATCCCTAGCTTGCAGCGTTTCTGTTATTCGCTTTGTGTACTCGCTGGAGTCTGGATACTGCACATCGATAAAAGTTAAGCCCAGCGCGGGCGCTGCAAAGACTTGTGCTTCGCGTTCCTTGCCAGCTAAATATCTCTGCAGCCAAGATTTGTCGTACTTACCTTCACCAATTGCAAGGACTGCGCCGACTAACCCGCGAACCATGGAATAGCAAAAGGCATCTGCTTGAAGTTGCGCCTTAATCAAGCCATCTTGTTCAACACTCCAGTCAAAGCGCATCAGAGTTCGAACGGTAGTTGCGCCTTCGCGCTTGCGACAAAAAGCTGCGAAGTCGTGAAGGCCAACGAGAACCTGGCTGGCATCATGCATTGCAGGCACATCAAGTGGCAGATAGCTGTGATGGGCGCGATCTCGCAATAATGGATTTCGAATTCCTTGGTACATTAAATATTCATAGCGCCGAGATAGTGCAGCAAACCGAGCATCAAAATCTGGAGCAGTAACTTCCAGTTTTCGAATTGTAATATCTTCAGGCAAGATGGCGTTTAATCGATAGGCCAAATCGCCCATATCGATTACAGCTTCCGCTGCGATATCAAAGTGGATTACTTGGCCAATCGCATGTACGCCAGCGTCAGTACGCCCAGCACACTGGACCACAACCCGATCGAGCCGGAAAAAAATTGCCAGAGCATTTTCTAATTCACCTTGAATGGTTCGACGATCCGGCTGCATCCCCCAGCCTGAAAAATCTTTTCCGTCATAGCTAACTTGGCCACGAATGCGAATGAGCCCCTGTGCTGCAATTGCAACGAGGGGCTCATTCGATAACACCATTTAGTTACGCTTCGTCAGTTGCTTCTGCTTCCGAATCTGTTGCTTCTGCCTCAATCGGGGAGCCTTCAGTTTTTACTGATTCCGATTCTGAGGCTTTGCCAGAATCGGCCGATTCAATGGCCTCAACTGCTGGAACTTGATCCACTGGCGAACCTTCAGAGATTTCCGCTTTGATCGCAGTTTGCGTATCAGAGATCTCAGTTGCCTCCGCTTCAATAGCTGCAACTTCCTCAACTGCAGCTATGTCTTCGGGTGAATCAACAGCGGATGCTTTTGCGATTGCTGCTGCTGAAGCAGCTGCTGCGGCAGTTGCCATTTCGGCTTCCTTTGCGGCGCGACGGGCTACACCTTCAGCAGCGCGAGCTGTATCAAGTTCTTCGACAAGTTCAATCACTGCCATAGGAGCGTTATCGCCCTTCCGCGGACCAATCTTTACGATGCGGGTATAGCCACCTTCACGATTTTGGAAGCGTGGACCAATCTCTGCAAAAAGGGTGTGAACAACATCCTTATTGCGGATAACAGTTAGCACCCGACGACGAGCATGTAGATCGCCCTTCTTCGAGATTGTGATCAATCGCTCTGCAACTGGGCGCAACCGACGTGCACGCGCTTCAGTCGTTGTGATGCGACCATGCTCGAACAACGCAGTTGCGAGGTTAGCCAGAATTAGGCGCTCGTGAGCTGGACTTCCGCCCATTCGCTTACCCTTGGATGGCTGTGGCATGTTTCTCTCCTGTCAATTCGTTACTGGAAATGAGAGCTCGTTAGAGCTGCTCATCCTCAGCGAAACTTTGGTCGTCATCTGCTGCTGCGTCATCAGCGACTGCTGGTGATGCTTCGGACTGGAAAGTTGCATAGGAACCTGCTGGTACGAATGCTTCTTCTTCGTCTTCGTTGTAATCATCATCAAATGCTGATGCATACTGACTTGGATCAAATCCTGGAGGTGAATCCTTAAGTGCGATTCCCATCGAGATCAACTTGTCCTTAACTTCGTCAATGGACTTCGCGCCGAAGTTGCGAATGTCCATCAAGTCAGCTTCGGAGCGAGTGATTAGTTCTCCAACAGTGTGGATACCTTCACGCTTTAAGCAATTGTAAGAACGAACTGTTAGGTCAAGTGCTTCAACAGGCATGCTTAGTAGCTCAGCTGCGAACTGGTCTGTTACTGATGGCCCAATTTCGATACCTTCAGCTTCAACATTTAGTTCCCGGGCTAGACCAAAGAGTTCAACAAGTGTTGCTCCTGCGGATGCGATTGCATCGCGAGGCACAATTGAGCCCTTGGTTTCAACATCAATTACAAGTGAGTCGAAGTCAGTGCGCTGTTCAACGCGAGTTGCTTCTACCTTGTAAGTGACCTTAAGCACTGGTGAGTAAATTGAGTCAATTGGAATTCGGCCAATTTCGCCGCCACTTGCCTTGTTGTTAGCTGCAGAGATGTAACCGCGGCCTTGTTCAACAACAATCTCCATGTCTAGCTTGCCCTTGTCATTAAGGGTAGCTAGGAATAATTCTGGGTTGAAGATTTCAACGCCAGCTGGAGGCGCAATGTCAGCAGCTGTTACGGGACCTGGGCCCTGCTTACGTAAGTACATAGTTACTGGCTCGTCAAACTGCGAGGACACAACCAAGTTCTTAAGGTTCAGGATGACTTCAGTGATGTCCTCCTTAACGCCTTCGATGGTAGTGAATTCGTGCAGAATGCCTTCAAGCTTGATGCTTGTAATTGCAGCACCTGGAATAGATGACAGCAAGGTGCGGCGTAGTGAGTTACCTAGTGTGTAACCAAAACCTGGTTCTAGCGGTGCAAGCACGAAGCGGGAACGAGTTTCGGATAGTACTTCTTCTTTTAGTTCTGGGCGGACTGAGATCAGCACAGTTATTTCCTTTCGGCGACAGCCACAATTTGAAGTCGCACTTTTATGGGGATGTTAATTACTTGGAGTAAAGTTCAACGATCAACTGTTCCTGAACCTGAGTGTCAATGACCTCACGTGCAGGAAGGGAGTGGACCAGGATACGCATGCCAGCTGGGATTACTTCCAACCATGCAGGTACGGTACGTTCGCCAATTTCTGAGTAAGCGACCTGGAATGGGGTCATCTCAAGAGAAGATTTGCGAACTTCAATTACATCGTTCGGGCTAACACGGAAAGACGGAATGTCTACCTTCTGGCCGTTAACAACAATGTGTCCGTGACGAACAAGCTGACGTCCCATGTCGCGACTCTTTGCAAAGCCAGCACGGAAGACAACATTGTCCAAACGGGATTCAAGAATGCGAAGCAGGTTTTCACCAGTCTTGCCGTGCTTACGGCTAGCTTCTTCGTAGTAACCACGGAACTGCTTTTCTAGCACACCGTAGATACGAGCAGTTTTCTGCTTCTCACGCATCTGTAATAAGTATTCAGATTCCTTAGCGCGACCGCGACCATGCTGGCCTGGAGGGTAAGGACGAGATTCCATCGGGCACTTTGGTGAATCACACTTTGAACCCTTAAGAAATAATTTTGTTTTTTCGCGACGGCAACGCTTGCAATCGGGACCGGTATAACGAGCCATGAGTTTTGTCTCCTAATTTCTTCGTATCAGACGCGGCGACGCTTGGAAGGGCGGCATCCGTTATGAGGGACAGGGGTCATGTCTTGAATTGTTCCAACTTCAAGACCAGAGGCTTGCAGGGAACGAATCGCAGTTTCGCGACCGGAGCCTGGGCCTTTTACAAAAACATCAACTTTCTTCATGCCGTGTTCCATTGCACGCTTGGCAGCAGCTTCGGCAGCCATTTGCGCAGCGAACGGGGTGCTCTTACGGCTGCCCTTGAAACCAACTTGACCAGCTGATGACCAAGCGATCACAGCGCCAGATGGATCGGTGATTGAAACGATTGTGTTGTTGAACGTTGACTTGATGTAGGCCTGGCCTACTGCAACATTCTTCTTTTCCTTGCGACGGATCTTCTTAGCACCGGCCGCAGTGGCTTTCTTTGGAGGCATTGGTTTCCTTAATTCTCAGATGGGAAGAGGTCGGTAGCTACTTAGCTACTTTCTTCTTTCCAGCCACGGTCTTCTTCGGACCTTTACGGGTACGGGCGTTGGTGTGGGTGCGCTGTCCACGGACAGGCATTCCACGACGATGACGGATTCCTTGGTACGAACCGATTTCAATCTTGCGACGAATATCGGCTTGCACCTCGCGACGAAGATCACCTTCAATTTTGAAGTTGGCTTCGATGAATTCGCGTAACGGAATTAGTTGCTCATCCGTTAGGTCCTTAACGCGAAGATCTGGACTGATACCGGTTGCCGCAAGGATTTCATCCGCGCGGGTACGGCCAATGCCAAAGATATATGTAAGGGCGATCTCTAGACGCTTCTCGCGCGGGAGGTCGACACCAACAAGGCGTGCCATCAGGCGTTACTCATTTCTGTTCTCGGTAAAGGTCTCGCACGTTCACCATTCCTTGCCGCCTGACAAGGTCCTCAGCCTTTACACACCTGAGGGTGTCGTTCCGAATTCACGCACGCGTTCATTCGGGATCGGGTGATCGTCTTATTGAGGTCTATCTAGCCCTGACGCTGTTTATGGCGTGGGTTTTCGCAAATGACCATGACAACACCATGACGACGAATGACTTTGCACTTGTCGCACATTGGCTTAACTGAGGGATTAACCTTCACTTTTTTATATCCTGATCACTTGTAACGATAAACAATTCGTCCTCGGGTTAGATCGTATGGAGATAACTCCACAACAACCTTGTCATCGGGCAAAATACGGATGTAGTGCATACGCATCTTGCCGGAGATGTGAGCTAGAACCTTGTGGCCATTTTCGAGTTCTACCCGAAACATAGCGTTCGGTAGTGCCTCGGTGATGGTGCCTTCGATCTCGATGGCGCCGTCTTTTTTGGCCATAAAAGTACTGACTCTCCTTTGGAAGCGGCCTAATGAATGAACTTTAGGACCGAAGACTGATGTTACGGCAATACCCTGCAAAACATGAAATCCTGGGAGTGACCCCCCATTGAAATAAGGGTTTTTGCAATTCTTGGTGCAGGTTTTCTTGAAATCTTGATTTTTGAGTAATTAAACCGCGTACTTTGCAGCTGGGCTAGGGATTCCGTGGGCCGCAAAATACTGCGCGCCACCATCATGAGCTGTTAAAACCCATGGCCCCTCTGCCGTGATCGCAACGGTGTGTTCCCAGTGCGCAGCGCGCGAACCATCTGTAGTTACTACAGTCCATTCATCGTCAAGTGTTCGCACATGCTGGGAACCAAGAGTTGCCATAGGTTCGATCGCAAGTGCCATGCCAACAATTAATTCTGGACCATGGCCTGGCGCACCGTAATTTGGAATCAGCGGATCCATGTGCATTTTTGTTCCAATTCCATGGCCACCGTAATCTTCTAAAATTCCGTAGTTGCCTGCGTTGCGAATAACCGTCTCGATCGCGTGACTAATGTCAGATAACCGATTTCCTGCGACGGCTTTTGCTAAGCCCGCCCACATTGATTCGCGCGTTGCATTACTAAGCGCTGTTTGCTCTGTCCTAGGTGTGCCAATTTCAATTGTTACTGCCGCGTCACCATTCCAGCCATCCACAATTGCGCCAAAATCAATCGACAAAATGTCGCCATCCTTAAGCACAATTTCATTTGGAATTGAATGCACAACTTCATCATTTAATGATGAGCAAATTACCGAAGGGTAACCAAAGTATCCAAGGAAAGAAGATTGCGCGCCTGCTGCAGCCAGCATCTCGCGCGCGATTTTATCCAGTTGCAATGTTGTGACACCTGGTCCGGCTTCAAGTTGCATGCGAGCTAATACATCAGCAACGACTAAGCCGGCCTTGCGCATTATTAAGATTTGTTCTGGAGTCTTAATTTCGAATTTACTTTTGCGACCAATCATTTGGTGAAACTAACTTTTTAGCGCGTCAGAAATTCGAGCAGTAACTTCCGCGACGGATCCAAGTCCGTCAACTTGAACTAATAAGCCACGAGATTTGTAAAGCGCAGTCAACGGCGCTGTTTGTTCTGCATAAAGTTCTAAGCGCCTTCGGATTACTTCTGCCGTGTCATCAGCGCGACCTTGCTCAGTTGCGCGTGCCTGAAGTCGTTTAACAACTTCTTCCGTATCAGCAGTTAGTTCCAATACTCGATCCAACGGCGCTGCGCCGAGCATGCCATCTAGTTCAGCAACTTGGGCAACAGTGCGTGGGTAACCATCTAATAAAAATCCAGCAGCTACGTCGGCATCTTTTAATCGGGCGCGAACCATGCCATTTGTAACTGAGTCAGGGACATACTCGCCAACGTCCATATACTTTTTTGCTTCTTGACCAAGTGAAGTTCCTTGTGCCAAATTTAAACGAAATAAATCTCCAGTTGAAATGTGAGTAACTCCAAACTCGGAGCAAATCATTTCTGCTTGAGTACCCTTGCCAGCACCTGGTGGCCCCATAATGAGCAACCGCATTATTTCAAGAAACCTTCATAGTTACGTTGCTGCAATTGGCTTTCGATTTGCTTCACAGTGTCCAAACCTACGCCCACGATGATCAAAATACTTGTGCCGCCAAAAGCGAATCTGGTACCAACGCCAAGGGCTTCAAATGCAAGGTAAGGCAACGTTGCAACAATTGCCAAGTAAAGTGAGCCAGGAAGTGTGATGCGATTTAGAACGTATGCCAAATAATCAGCTGTTGGCTTTCCAGCTCGGATTCCTGGAATAAAGCCGCCGTACTGCTTCATGTTGTCGGCAGTTTCTTCAGGATTAAACGTAATTGAGACATAAAAATATGCAAAGAACATAATTAGTAAAAAGTTAAGAGTTAGGTAACCAGAGCGACCTGGATCCATGTAGGTAGCAACCCATTGCGCCCAACCAGCTTGCGAACCAGTTAATTGAACAATTAGTGATGGTAAGTAAAGCAACGAAGAAGCAAAAATAACTGGAATTACACCGGCTTGGTTTACTTTTATTGGTAAGTATGTTGAGGTGCCACCGTATGACTTGCGACCAACTTGACGCTTTGCATACTGCACTGGAATTCGTCGTTGCGCTTGCTCCACGAAAACAACAGCCGCAATAGTTACGCCAATAACTAAAAGCACCATGATGAACTTAAGCGAACCATCAATGGTGAAGATCGAAGATAGCTGGCCTGGGAAAGTTGAAATGATGGAGGAGAAAATCAAAATTGACATACCGTTGCCAACGCCGCGATCGGTAATCAATTCTCCTAACCAGAAAATTAACGAAGCTCCAGCGGTCATTACTACGACGATAGTAAGGAGCATTTGAATTGACTGATTGGGAAGCAGCTGCTCATTGCAACCCTGGAACAATCGGCCAGGAGTACGCGCCAAAGTAATGATTGTTGTGGACTGCAAAACTGCCAGACCAACCGTTAGGTAACGGGTGAACTGAGTGATGCGAGCTTGACCTGCTTGGCCTTCCTTTTTCAAGGTTTCCAAACGAGGGATAACAACAGTAAGTAACTGGATGATGATGCTTGCAGTGATGTAAGGCATGATGCCAAGCGCAAAAATCGAAAGCTGTAGCAATGCGCCACCGCTAAATAAGTTGATCAAGCCATAAATCGAATTGTCTTGCACCGAATCAACACAAATCTGTACTGCGGTGTAACTAACGCCTGGCGCAGGAATAACCGAGCCCATTCGGAAAATTGCAATAATGCCGAGTGTGAAAAGCAGTTTACGGCGCAGGTCAGGGGTACGAAACGCTGCTGCGAATGCACTTAGCATTTTCGGCTCCTTGGGTAATTTTCTTCTGGGAATTTGATTTCGGCAGTCTCATACAACTGCCGAAATCAAACCAATCAGATCTGGTTTACAGAACCACCAGCTGCGGCAATCTTTGCCTTGGCTGATTCTGAAAACGCATTAGCGGTTACTTTTACCGATACGGAAATTTCTCCTTGACCAAGAACCTTTACAAGTTCGCCCTTGCGAACTGCGCCAGCATTTACTAGGTCAGTGATTGAAATATCGCCACCCTTTGGAAACAGTGCATTGATCTGTGCGACGTTAACAACTTGGTATTCCGTACCAAATGGGTTTTTAAAGCCCTTCAACTTTGGTGTGCGCATATGAAGTGGCATCTGGCCACCTTCAAAACGAACCGGAACTTGATAGCGCGCCTTAGTACCTTTGGTACCTCGACCTGCTGTCTTACCCTTGCTACCTTCACCACGGCCAACGCGTGTTTTAGCGGTCTTACTACCCGGAGCCGGGCGAAGATGATGAATCTTAAGAGTCATGGTTACTTAACCTCCTCAACACTTACCAAGTGGCGAACGGTGTTAACCATGCCACGAATTTCTGGACGATCTTCCTTTACAACAGTGTCACCGATTCGCTTTAAGCCAAGTGAGCGCAAAGTGTCGCGCTGATTTTGCTTGCCGCCAATGCCGGACTTCAACTGAGTTACTTTGAACTTTGCCATTACGCACCAACCTTCTCTGCATTCGCGCGAAGAAGCGCAGCTGGGGCGACTTGGTCAAGTGGCAGGCCACGGCGAGCCGCAACCTGTTCTGGACGCTCAAGCATTTTCAGTGCTGCAACAGTTGCATGCACAATGTTGATCGCATTGTCAGATCCAAGTGACTTGGAAAGTACATCAGCAATTCCAGCACACTCAAGTACAGCGCGCACTGGTCCACCTGCGATAACGCCGGTACCTGGAGCGGCTGGACGAAGCATTACAACGCCTGCTGCAGCTTCACCCTTAACTGGATGTGGGATTGTCTTTTGAATGCGAGGCACAACGAAGAAATTCTTCTTTGCTTCCTCAACACCTTTAGCGATGGCGGCAGGCACTTCTTTTGCCTTGCCGTAACCCACGCCTACTCGACCATCGCCGTCACCGACAACAACTAGAGCGGTGAAGCTAAAGCGACGACCACCCTTAACAACTTTCGAAACACGGTTGATAGCGACAACACGCTCTACGAATGCACTCTTCTCGACAGGTGCCTGTGAGCGATCATTACGATCACGACGTTCGCGACGATCGGTAGTACCGCCCTCGCGAGTTTCACCACCACGTTGGTTAGCAGCCATAATTACTTTTCCTACTTCCTTCGTGACTTAGAAATCGAGGCCGCCCTCGCGGGCGCCATCAGCTAGTGCCGCAATTCGGCCGTGGTACTTATTGCCACCACGATCAAATACGACTGTTGAAATTCCTGCTTGCTTAGCACGTTCAGCAACAAGCTTGCCGACCTCGCGGGCCTTGGCACTCTTGTCATCAGCCTTGCTCTTCAAGGTCTTTTCCATTGTTGATGCGTATGCAAGTGTGTGACCTGCAACATCGTCAACGACCTGGACTGAAATGTGACGAGCTGAACGGTTAACAACCATGCGTGGACGCGCAGTTGTTCCCGAAAGCTTCTTACGAACACGAGTGTGGCGACGCTTACGCGCTACCGCCTTCTTGTTACCTGTTCCTAATTTGGCTACGACAGACATGATTACTTCTTGCCAGCCTTTCCAGCCTTGCGACGAATAACTTCGTCTGAATAACGGATACCTTTTGCTTTGTATGGATCTGGCTTACGAAGCTTGCGCAAGTTTGCGGATACTTCGCCGACCTGCTGCTTGTCGATACCTGATACCTGCAATTTTGTTGGAGTCTCAACTGTGAAAGTAATTCCTGCTGGCGCAGTTACCTTCACTGGATGGGAATAACCAAGTGCGAATTCCAAAGTGTCGCCCTGGGCAGCCACACGGTAACCAGTACCGGAGATTTCCAAAGTCTTTGAATAGCCCTGTGTTACTCCAACAACCATGTTGGAGATCAAGGTGCGAGTAAGACCGTGACGGGCACGGCTTTCGCGCTCATCATTTGGACGGGTAACAGCAAGTTGCCCGTCTTCTTCGCGCGCAACAGTGATTGGAGCTACGACAACGTGTGAAAGTGAACCCTTGGGTCCCTTTACTGTGACGTTGGAACCATCAATTGTTACTTCTACACCACTTGGGATAGTGATTGGCATACGACCGATACGTGACATGTCAGGCTCCTCTTACCAGACGTAGGCGAGAACTTCTCCACCTACGCCCTTCTGTGCGCACTGCTTGTCTGTTAACAGACCGGTTGAAGTTGAAATAATTGCCACACCTAGGCCGCCGAGTACACGAGGTAGCGCAGTGTTCTTTGCGTAAACGCGAAGACCTGGCTTGGAAACTCGTCGCACGCCAGCAATGGAGCGCTCGCGGTTTGGACCGTACTTCAAGCTAATGTTCAGTGTTTTGCCAACTAGGGCATCCGAAACATCAAAGCTGCCGATGTAACCCTCGCGCTTGAGGATTTCAGCAATGTGCTCTTTCATTTTGGAATGCGGCATTGACACGGACTCATGGTGAGCCGAGTTTGCATTGCGAACACGCGTGAGCATGTCTGCAATTGGGTCTGTCATCGTCATTGGCTTATCGCCCTTCTCGTCGCGGTATCCCTAGGGACCTACGTCGTTGTTGTTGTTACCAAGAACTCTTGGTGATACCTGGAAGTTCGCCGGCGTGTGCCATCTCACGGAAACAAATTCGGCAAAGCCCGAACTTACGGTAAACCGAATGTGGACGACCGCAGCGCTGGCAACGGGTGTAACCGCGAACTTTGAACTTCGGGGTTTCGTTGGCTTTATTCCTAAGACCGGTTTTCGCCATGACTTAAGCCTCCTTGAATGGGAAGCCCAGGAGCTTAAGTAGCGCCCGACCTTCAGCATCGTTAGCAGCAGTTGTAACCAGCGTGATATCCATTCCACGCTGACGATCTACTGAGTCTGGATTGATTTCGTGGAACATAACCTGCTCGGTTAGACCGAAGGTGTAGTTACCATTTCCATCAAACTGCTTTGGGGATAGACCACGGAAGTCGCGGATACGTGGCAAGGCCAGTGTCAACAGACGATCTAGAAATTCCCACATGCGATCGCCACGAAGTGTGACGTGCGCACCAATTGGCATACCTTCGCGGAGCTTGAACTGCGCGATAGATAGCCGGGCTTTTGTGACCTGTGGTTTTTGGCCTGTGATTGCTGTTAGATCGCGGATTGCGCCCTCGATCAACTTTGAGTCACGCGCAGCTTCGCCAACACCCATGTTCACAACGATCTTTGTCAGACCAGGAACTTGCATAGCGTTTGCGAACGCAAATTCGGACTTAAGCGCAGGAACGATTTCCTCACGGTAAGTCGTCTTTAAACGTGGAGACACTTTGACATCAGTAGCCATTAGATGTCCTTTCCAGATGCACGGGCAACACGAACGCCACGGGAGCCTTCGTAAGTTGTGCCGTCGGTACGAGTCTTAGTTACTGTGTCGCGACGGGCGCCAACTTTAGTTGGTTTTCCATCCACGAGAAGCTGAACGTTTGAAACATGAATTGGGGCTTCGATAGTTTCGATACCGCCAACGACTACACCGCGAGTTGTCTGTTCTTTACGAACGTGACGCTTCATGCGGTTAACGCCTTCGACGATAACTTTATTGCGTTCTTCAAATACCGCAAGGACTGTTCCCTTGGAACCCTTGTCTTTGCCAGCGATTACCAACACTTCATCACCTGTTTTGATTTTCATTACAAAACCTCCGGTGCAAGCGAAATAATTTTCATGAACTTCTTATCGCGAAGTTCACGACCAACTGGTCCAAAGATACGAGTTCCACGAGGCTCGCCATCAGCCTTAAGAATGACTGCTGCGTTCTCATCGAAACGAATGTAGGAACCATCTGGACGGCGGCGCTCCTTTTTGGTGCGCACGATAACTGCCTTAATGACGTCGCCTTTTTTGACGTTGCCACCAGGAATCGCGTCCTTGACTGTACCAACGACAACATCGCCGATACCTGCATAACGACGGCCGGAACCACCGAGAACACGGATAACCAAGATTTCCTTGGCACCTGTGTTGTCAGCGACTCTTAGTCGAGACTCTTGTTGAATCACTTTTGATCCCTACCCTTACTTAGCTTTCTCGAGGATCTCAACCATGCGCCAGCGCTTAGTAGCGCTGAGTGGTCGAGTCTCCATCAACAGAACACGATCCCCAATGCCAGCGGCATTGGTCTCGTCATGTGCTTTTAGCTTGTTTGTGCGACGCACAACCTTGCCATAAAGCGGATGCTTAAAGCGATCTTCAACTGCAACGACAATTGTCTTATTCATCTTGTCGCTAACAACTAAACCTTCACGAACCTTGCGGTCGCCGCGCTCTACGTCGCTCATGCTGCACCCTCACTGCTTTCAACCGGAGTGATACCTAATTCGCGTTCGCGCATCACGGTGTACACGCGTGCAATTTCCTTGCGGACTGCAGGCAGACGGCCATGGCTTTCAAGCTGACCGGTGGCAGCCTGGAATCGTAGGTTAAATAGTTCTTCTTTGGCTTCGCGCAATTTTGAAATCAATTCATCATTGGCAAGACCGCGTAAGTCAACTGTGTTTGTAATCGGCATTAGATCTCCTCTCGCGCAACGATGCGGCACTTCATCGGCAATTTGTGCATTGCGCGGGTAAGTGCCTCGTGTGCGACCTTCTCGCTTGGGAATGCAATTTCAAACATGATTCGTCCTGGCTTGACGTTTGCAATCCACCATTCTGGTGAACCCTTACCGGAACCCATTCGAGTTTCAGCAGGCTTCTTAGTAAGTGGGCGGTCTGGATAAATGTTGATCCAAACTTTTCCACCACGACGAATATGACGAGTCATTGCAATACGAGCGGACTCGATCTGACGGTTAGTAACGTATGCCGGCTCCATTGCCTGCAGACCCCACTGACCGAAAGTTACTTCATTGCCGCCCTTTGATGCGCCGTGGCGATCTGGGTGATGCTGCTTACGATGCTTAACGCGACGTGGAATTAACATGCTTATGCTCCTTCTACTGCGGCTGGAGCTTCGGCAACAGCAACTGCTGCAGGTGCTTCAGTTGTTGGCGCACTTGTTGCTCCGGGCGCGCGCGGTGTGCGAGTTGCTGGTCGGCTAGCTGGACGAGCGCGCGCAGCAGCTGCTGCTTGCTCACGTTCAGTACGAGTTCCAAGAGCATTACCCTTGTAAATCCATACCTTTACGCCGATGCGACCAAAAGTTGTGCGAGCTTCGTAAAAGCCGTAATCGATGTCTGCGCGAAGTGTGTGCAACGGCACTCGACCTTCGCGGTAGAACTCACGACGTGACATTTCAGCGCCACCAAGACGGCCGGAAACCTGAATACGAATTCCCTTTGCGCCACCCTTAAGTGCTGACTGCATAGCCTTCTTCATCGCGCGTCGGAATGAAACGCGACTTGAAAGTTGTTCTGCAACGCCTTGAGCTACAAGTTGTGCTTCGATTTCTGGATGCTTAACTTCCAGAACGTTTAGCTGCACTTGCTTGCCAGTTAAGTTTTCTAACTTGGTACGAATGATGTCTGCTTCTTGACCACGACGACCAATAACGATTCCAGGACGCGCAGTGTGAATGTCAACGCGAACTCGATCACGAGTACGTTCGATTTCAACACGTGCAATTCCAGCGCGTTCCATGCCCTCAGTCATTAGCTTGCGGATTTTTACATCTTCAGCAACGTAGTCGCGGTAGCGCTCGCCAACCTTGGATGAATCTGCAAACCACTTTGAGCGGTAATCAGTTGTGATGCCGAGGCGGAAGCCATACGGATTAATTTTCTGACCCATTAGGACTATCCCTTCTTCTGGGAGTCAACGGACTCAACGATTACGGTTATGTGGCTAGTGCGCTTCAAGATCTGGCTTGCCCGACCCTGTGCACGTGGACGAAAGCGCTTCATGGTTGGACCTTCATCGACAAACGCCTGAGTGATAACAAGTGTGCGTGGATCCAAGTTGTAGTTGTTTGTTGCGTTAGCAATCGCGCTACCAACAACTTTGCTAATTGGCTCACTTGCAGCTTGTGGCGCAAAGCGAAGTAATGTCTGTGCTTCTTGCGCGTTCATTCCACGAATTAAGTCGATTACTCGACGAGCCTTCTGCGGAGTTACGCGGACGAAACGAGCTTGTGCCCGCGCCGAGTTAGTTGTTAAAGCTTCCATCACTGTCCCTACTTACGCTTTGCTTTGCGATCGTCCTTCACGTGACCCTTGAAGGTACGTGTTGGTGCGAATTCACCTAGCTTGTGGCCAACCATGTCTTCAGTTACGAAAACTGGAACATGCTTGCGTCCGTCGTGCACTGCCAAAGTGTGGCCGAGCATTACTGGAGAAATTACGGATCGGCGTGACCAGGTCTTGATCACGTTCTTGGTTCCCTTTTCATTTTGAGCATCAACCTTCTTTAGAAGGTGTCCGTCAATGAATGGACCTTTTTTCAGGCTACGTGGCATATCAATAACTCCTAGCGCTTCTTGCCGGTCTTGCGGCGGCGGACGATCATCTTGTCGCTGGCCTTATTGGCACTACGGGTACGACCTTCTGCTTTACCGTTTGGATTCACTGGGTGACGTCCACCGGAAGTCTTACCTTCACCACCACCATGCGGGTGATCGACAGGGTTCATAGCAACACCACGGACAGTTGGGCGCTTGCCTTTCCAGCGCATACGCCCAGCCTTACCCCAGTTGATGTTGGATTGTTCTGCGTTGCCAACTTCGCCGATGGTCGCGCGGCAGCGCGCATCAACGTTACGGATTTCTCCGGATGGCATACGAAGCTGTGCGTAAGGGCCGTCTTTAGCAACAAGCTGAACGCTAGTTCCTGCGGAACGCGCGATCTTTGCTCCACCACCTGGGCGAAGTTCAATTGCGTGAATCACGGTACCAACTGGAATGTTGCGAAGTGGCAAGTTATTGCCTGGCTTAATGTCAGCAGCTGGACCGGTTTCAATGCGATCGCCTTGCTTAAGTTTGTTTGGCGCAATGATGTAACGCTTCTCGCCATCTGCGTAATGCAAAAGTGCAATACGAGCAGTACGGTTTGGATCGTATTCGATGTGTGCAACCTTTGCTGGTACACCATCTTTGTCATTGCGACGGAAATCAATTAGGCGGTAAGCGCGCTTGTGTCCGCCACCTTGGTGACGAGCAGTTACGCGGCCAGCGTTGTTACGGCCACCCTTGCTGTGAAGCGGGCGAACCAATGACTTCTCTGGTGTTGAGCGTGTAATTTCGACGAAGTCGGCGACACTTGAGCCACGACGGCCCGGAGTGGTCGGCTTGTACTTACGGATTCCCATTTGAGTTTCCCTGTCCTATTCTCGTCCGGTTAAGAAACCGGACCACCAAAGATGTCGATACGGTCGCCAGCAGCAACAGTTACGATGGCACGCTTGGTATCGGCACGCTTGCCAAGACCTGAACGTGTGCGCACTGTCTTGCCGCGACGATTGATAATGTTTACGCCGGTCACCTTAACTTTGAATACTTCTGCAACCGCAATTTTGATTTGGGTCTTGTTAGCATCCGGGCGAACAACGAATGTGTACTTGTTCTCATCAAGTAGCTTGTAACTCTTTTCAGAGATAACTGGCGAGATAAGAATGTCGCGTGGGTCTGCGATAGTTGCCATGATTTATGCCTCTACTTCATTTGAGCCAGCGACAGCTTTAACGGACTTGCCGCGAGCTGGTCCAGCAACAAAAACTTCAAAAGCTGCCTTAGTAAAGACAACGTCATCAGACTTAAGTACGTCGTAGGTATTTAGTTGATCAACAGCAAGCAAGTGAATTGCATCTACGTTGCGTAGGCTCTTCCAACTTACGAAATCTGTACGATCCACAACTACCAAAATGTTCTTTGCAGTTGACACCGAAGTAATCGCAGCAAGTGCTTGCTTTGTTGATGGTGAATCGCCTTCAACTACTGAGGACAGTACGTGAATGTTTCCATTGCGTGCGCGATCTGAAAGTGCACCGCGAAGCGCTGCTGCTTTCATCTTCTTAGGAGTGCGCTGATCGTAATCGCGTGGGTGTGGACCATGTGTGATTCCACCACCACGGTACTGAGGTGCACGGATCGAACCCTGACGAGCGCGACCAGTTCCCTTTTGCTTGAAAGGCTTCTTACCTGAACCACTTACTTCACCGCGACGCTTTGTTGAGTGCGTACCTTGGCGAGCAGCTGCAAGCTGTGCAACTACTACCTGGTGCAGCAGCGCAATGTTTGTTTGCACGTCGAAGATTTCGGCTGGAAGATCGACAGTTCCAGCAGCTTTACCTGCTGGAGTTTTGATTGCTACTGAAGTCATATCGTTATGCTCCCTTCGCGGCTGAACGAAGAAGTACTACTGAACCTGCTGGGCCAGGAATTGCGCCCTTAACTAGGATCAAGCCTTTTTCCATATCAACGGAATGAACTTTTAAGTTCTGAGTTGTTTGAGTTACGCCACCCATGCGGCCCGCCATGCGAACACCCTTGAATACGCGACCCGGTGTTGCGCAAGCGCCAATGGAACCTGGCTTGCGGTGGTTCTTATGTGCACCGTGGGATGCGCTAACGCCATGGAAACCGTGGCGCTTCATAACTCCAGCAAAACCTTTACCTTTTGTAACGCCAGTGATGTCGATGTTGCTGCCAACTTCAAAAGTGTCAGCGCCAATTTCCTGGCCAAGTGTGTAAGCGGATGCATCATCGAAGCGAAGTTCAAGAAGATGACGACGTGGTGTTACGCCAGCTTTTGCAAAGTGTCCCAGCATTGGCTGCGTTACCTTGCGCGGATCAATTTGTCCGAAAGCAATTTGGACACCGGAGTAACCATCGTTTTCAGGCGTGCGAACTTGTGTCACAACACAAGGTCCTGCCTTAACAACGGTCACGGGAACAACGCGGTTGTTCTCGTCCCATACCTGAGTCATGCCGAGCTTTTCGCCCAGAATGCCCTTTTTGTTGATAGCCATATTGTTCTAATCCCTACAGCTTGATCTCAATGTCAACACCGGCTGGCAAGTCAAGGCGCATAAGCGAATCAACTGTCTTAGGTGTTGGATCGATGATGTCGATAAGTCGTTTGTGAGTGCGCATCTCGAAGTGCTCGCGTGAGTCTTTGTACTTGTGCGGCGACCGGATGACACAGTAAATGTTCTTCTCAGTTGGCAGCGGCACGGGACCAGCAACTTTCGCGCCAGTAGGGAGCACAACCTCAACGATTTTGCGCGCTGAAGAGTCAATGACCTCGTGATCGTAGGCCTTGAGCCTAATTCGGATCTTTTGTCCAGCCATGTGGCTTGACCATCCTTTTCTTCTAGATACTGCCAATAAGGGGTCTTACTTTGTCTGGTAGTCGGTGACCCTTTCGGGCCACCGACTAACTCAAACGGTTGTCTTGCTAGATCAGTTCAGTAATTACTTGATGATCTTGGTTACGCGACCGGCGCCGACTGTGCGGCCACCTTCGCGGATTGCGAAACGCAGACCTTCGTCCATAGCGATTGACTGAATTAACGCAATGGTCATTTCAGTGTTATCGCCAGGCATAACCATTTCGGTTCCGCTCGGAAGCGTTACTACGCCAGTTACGTCCGTGGTGCGGAAGTAGAACTGTGGGCGGTAGTTATCGAAGAATGGTGTGTGACGGCCGCCTTCATCCTTGGAAAGGATGTAAACGTTAGCTTCGAAGTCAGTGTGAGGATTAACGGAACCTGGCTTACAAACAACCTGGCCACGCTCAATGTCTTCACGCTTTGTTCCACGAAGAAGTAGTCCAACGTTTTCGCCAGCGCGACCTTCATCAAGAAGTTTGCGGAACATTTCAACACCGGTGACGGTTGTCTTCTGTACATCTGGACGAATACCAACGATTTCAACTTCTTCGTTGACCTTTACGATGCCCTGTTCGATACGACCAGTAACAACGGTTCCACGACCTGTGATCGTGAACACGTCTTCAACTGGCATAAGGAATGGCTTCTCGGTGTCGCGAGCTGGTGTTGGGATGTAATCGTCAACAGCCTTCATAAGGTCAATAACTGACTGTCCCCACTTAGCATCACCCTGAAGTGCTGGGAATGCAGCTACGCGAACAACAGGAATGTCATCGCCTGGGAATTCGTAAGCACTTAGAAGTTCGCGAACTTCCATTTCTACGAGTTCAATAAGTTCTTCGTCATCAACCATGTCGCACTTATTAAGAGCAACAACGATTGCAGGAACGCCAACCTGACGAGCAAGTAGTACGTGTTCCTTGGTCTGAGGCATTGGGCCGTCAGTCGCTGCAACTACAAGAATTGCACCGTCCATCTGTGCCGCGCCAGTGATCATGTTCTTGATGTAGTCCGCGTGGCCCGGGCAGTCAACGTGTGCATAGTGACGCGCTTCTGTCTGGTACTCAACGTGGGCGATCGAAATCGTGATACCGCGTTGACGCTCTTCAGGTGCCTTATCGATCATGTCGAAAGGTGTGAATGGGTTTACATCAGGGAAAGCATCGTGCAGCACCTTAGTGATGGCAGCAGTCAGCGTGGTCTTGCCGTGGTCAATGTGACCGATGGTGCCGATGTTTACGTGCGGTTTCGTCCGCTCAAACTTCGCCTTTGCCACTTTGGGTCCTCCTGGATCCTTGTGCTGACTGTTGAAATGACTTTCATCTCAACAGGTTTGTTTTCTTGGCCTGTGGGCCGTTACTCGCCCCGAGCTTTCGAGACAATTTCTGTCTGAACGCTGGCTGGGACTTGGGCGTACTGCGCGAACTCCATGGAGTAGCTAGCACGTCCTTGAGTACGACTACGAAGATCTCCCACATAGCCGAACATTTCCGACAACGGAACCAGGGCCTTGACTACGCGAGAGCCGAAACGCTCATCCATAGCCTGAATCTGTCCGCGCCGAGAATTAAGGTCGCCGATTACATCACCCATGAAGTCTTCTGGGGTGGTGACTTCGACGCTCATTAGTGGTTCAAGAATTACTGGGCCGGCGCTGCGAACGCCTTCCTTGAATGCTTGAGTACCAGCAAGTTTGAAAGCAAGTTCGGAAGAGTCAACGTCGTGGTAGGCGCCATCAAGAAGTGTGACCTGCACATCAACCATTGGGTAACCAGCAAGTACGCCGTTCTCCATCGCATCTTGGCAACCAGCATCTACGGAAGGAATGTATTCACGAGGAATACGTCCACCAGTGACTTTGTTGATGAAGACGTAACCACCGTTGGCAGTTTCATCGCCGTCAATTGGCTTGTTTGGACCAATTGCAATTTGAACCTTTGCGAACTGTCCGGAACCACCAGTTTGCTTCTTATGGGTGTAATCGATGCGATCTACGTTCTTTGTGATTGTTTCGCGGTAAGCAACCTGAGGCTTACCAACGTTTGCCTCAACATTGAATTCGCGCTTCATGCGATCAACAAGAATTTCCAAGTGAAGCTCGCCCATTCCAGCAATGATGGTCTGACCAGTTTCTTCGTCAGTGTGCACGCGGAATGTTGGATCTTCATCCGACAAGCGCTGAATTGCCACACCAAGTTTGTCTTGGTCGCTCTTTGTCTTTGGCTCAATCGCAACTTCGATAACCGGGGCTGGGAAAGTCATGGACTCAAGAATGATCGGGTTCGCTGGATCGCAAAGTGTTTCGCCAGTTGTGGTGTCCTTAAGACCCATTACAGCAACGATGTCGCCCGCACCTACTGATGCAATTTCTTCTCGCTTGTTTGCATGCATTCGGTAAATCTTTCCGATGCGCTCCTTGCGACCCTTAACTGAGTTAAGAACCGAGGAACCAGCTTCTAGACGTCCGGAGTAAACGCGAACGTAAGTTAACTTGCCAAGGTGTGGGTCAGTTGCAATCTTGAATGCAAGTCCAGCAAGTGGCTCGCTATCACTAGGAGTGCGAAGCATTTCTTCATCAATCTTGCCTGGCTTGTGACCAGTCACGCCTTCAACATCAAGTGGTGATGGCAAGTAACGGATAACTGCATCAAGCATTGGCTGGACGCCTTTGTTTTTAAATGCTGTTCCAGTAACGATTGGCACTGCGCCACCTGAAAGAGTCACGCGACGAATTGCATCGTGAATATCATCTTCAGTTAGACCGTCTGGGTCTGCGAAAAACTTTTCCATAAATACTTCGTCGTTTTCAGCGATGGTCTCAAGCATCATCTGACGATAAGTATCAGCTTGATCCTGCAAGTCTGCTGGGATTGCTTCAAGCGCGTAATCTTCACCGATTGCTGTTTCGCCGCGCCAAACCATAGCCTGCATGCGAATCAAATCGACTAGACCAATGAAGTCGCCTTCGGCGCCAATTGGAAGCTGAAGAATAAGTGGGTTTGCGCCGAGACGATCCTTGATCATGCCAACACACATAAAGAAGTCGGCGCCGGTGCGATCTAATTTATTCACAAAACAAATTCGCGGAACGCTGTACTTGTTTGCTTGGCGCCATACAGTTTCAGATTGTGGCTCTACGCCTGCAACACCGTCGAACACTGCGACAGCGCCGTCAAGTACGCGAAGTGAGCGCTCAACTTCCACCGTAAAGTCCACGTGACCTGGAGTGTCAATGATGTTGATGGTGTGATCTTTCCAAGTACAGGTGGTTGCAGCTGAGGTGATTGTGATGCCACGCTCTTGCTCTTGCTCCATCCAGTCCATGGTTGCGGCGCCTTCGTGTACTTCACCGATCTTGTAATTGATACCTGTGTAAAACAAGATGCGCTCAGTAGTCGTGGTTTTGCCCGCGTCAATGTGCGCCATGATCCCGATGTTGCGGGTCTTAGCGAGGTTTAACGTTGTTTCGGTAGCCACTTACTTATCTCGTCTCTTGTTCTAGTTTCTTAAATTTAAATGTTCTTGGATTACCAGCGGTAATGCGCGAAGGCCTTGTTGCTTTCAGCCATCTTGTGAGTGTCTTCGCGCTTCTTAACAGCTGCGCCAAGACCATTTGATGCGTCAAGAATTTCGTTCATCAAACGCTCTGTCATGGTCTTCTCGCGACGAGCACGGGAGTATCCAACTAACCAGCGAAGTGCAAGTGTGTTTGCGCGACCTGGCTTAACTTCAATCGGCACCTGGTAGGTTGCGCCACCAACACGACGACTACGAACTTCAAGTGTTGGGCGAACGTTATCTAGTGCCCGGCGAAGTGTCTGAACTGGATCTGCGCCAGTCTTTTCTGCGCAACCCGAAAGCGCGCCGTACACGATTGATTCCGCAGTGGACTTCTTGCCATGCAGCAAAATCTTGTTAACAAGCTGGGTAACTACTGGTGACTGGTAAACCGGGTCAACAATAATTGGTCGCTTGGGAGCTGGACCTTTACGTGGCATATCAGCTCTTCTCCTTCTTCGCGCCGTAACGGCTACGAGACTGCTTACGGTTTTTTACGCCCTGGGTATCAAGAGCGCCACGGATAATTTTGTAACGTACGCCGGGAAGATCCTTAACACGTCCACCACGAACCAGCACGATTGAGTGCTCTTGGAGGTTGTGACCTTCACCTGGGATGTATGCAGTAACTTCAGCGCCACTGGTCAAACGCACACGAGCAACCTTGCGAAGCGCAGAGTTCGGCTTCTTAGGTGTAGTCGTGTAAACACGCGTGCAAACGCCGCGGCGTTGCGGACTGCCCTTAAGAGCAGGCGTCGTGTTCTTGGTGACCTTGTCCTGTCGGCCCTTGCGGACCAACTGTTGGATCGTTGGCACTCGTTCTCCTTCATCCAAGTTGCGCGATCTCTCGCCCAACTTTCAAACGTTTACTGTGATGGCGCTGCCGCCACTAGCTCCGACCCACGCGGTCGGGTGTGTTGCTCCATTCAGCGCGGATTACAAGACATTTCCTTACAAAAGGAGCCTGTCTAGCGAACACTGCGCCGACGGGGAAGCCCTAGGCATAGATGCGAAACCTAACTTTCGTTAGGCACAAGGTCAAACATTACCCACACTTATGGTTAAAGGTCAAAACGAGGCCGCTCCCCACCCACGCGGACGGCGTGTCGCGACCTGAAATCGGGCATTTTGGGCTGATTTGCTTGATGGGACAGTTTTGGGTCGAAAGTCGCAAAAACCTATGGTTTTATTGCTTTCCAGTTCGCTAGGGCGAGTTTTAAGTCCTTTTGGGTTCGAACCAGTTCGTTGAGCGAGGTTTCAATCATCAGATTTACCACTTCGTGCTCAAATCGGGCGCGCCAATCTGTGTGCAGCCCAATTAGGTATTTGCCTTTTGCATACGCATAACCCAATTCCCATGCTGTGCCATCGTCTGTGGTGATGCCGTTCAAATTAGCAACAACTACGTCGCAGGTATCTATTCCTTGTTTGTCATTAGCGAAAATTTCTTGAACATTGTCTTGAACTTTTGGTGGATTGTCGCGATGCGGTAAAAAAGTTTCAAATCCAGCCTCACTGACCATCGCTTCAATTTTCTCGATGAACCACCTTTCCCCCTCATCAAATAGCGGTCCGGCGATGTAAGCACGTGGTTTTGTCATGACTTAAACCTGTCACATCTAGTGGAATAAGAATTGAAGATTAACAAAATCTGGACCGAGGATTGCTCCTCGGCCCAGATTTGTAGTTAAGGATGTTGCTTAGGCGGCTACTTCATGAAGTAGTCCAGTTGCCACGTCAAAAATAAAGCCACGTACTTGGTCGCGATAGGGAATGTATGGGCTGTTCTTGATTCGAGCGATCGACTGGCGAACATCAGCATCTAAATCACTAAATGACTCAGCTGCCCATTCTGGCTTCTGACCGACTTCGGCGTGGATGCCTGCTTTAAATTCATCATCAGTGAAAGTGAGCATTCCACAATCTGTGTGATGGATCAAAATAATTTCTTTAGTACCCAGCAAACGCTGACTAATTGCCAGGGATCGAATTTCATCCGCCGTAACCACACCACCAGCATTACGAATCACATGTGATTCGCCTTGGCCTAGACCCAGTGCGCCGTAGACATCAAGGCGCGCATCCATGCAGGCAAGGACTGCAACGTTTCGTGATGGTGGGAGTGGGAGTGGTCCGGAAAATGATTCTGCGTACTTGCGATTGTTTTCCAAATATTCATTAGTAACTGACACGTCTAGTCCTTTTTCTGAGGGTTAATTGTTATGGATAATTATCAAAATTTTCTTATGATGCATTCACCATATTTACAACCAGATCGATGGCAGTTCATGGCAAACAGTGGGTCGCTTAATTACCCGAGTGGATTAGCGACCTAAATACACAGTGATGATGTTGTCGACATATTGTCGATGTGCAAGCGCTTAGTGAGTAGCGGCCGTTTCAACATGAGCCTTAATCTGGCACACATTCAAAACAAAGTCCTGAACGAATTTTGTTTCTGCAAAGAGTTCGCAGCATCAAATACGCAGTAAAACAAACAAGGCCGGGCATTTCTGCTCGGCCTTGTTTTGAGTATTACTTATTACGAACGGTATTGACCCATGTCGTAGTCTTCCAAGCGAACTGCTTCGCCGGATGCCTGACCAAAGTCGCCATAGTCGTAGTCGTCATAGACGCTCATCGCGGCGTAGACGGCTGCCTTGGCTTCTTCGGTTGGCTCGACCTTGACGTTGCGGTAACGAGGAAGACCGGTACCAGCTGGGATCAGCTTTCCGATGATCACGTTTTCCTTTAGACCAAGCAGTGGATCGCGCTTGCCATTGATTGCAGCATCCGTAAGAACACGAGTGGTCTCCTGGAATGATGCAGCCGACAACCATGATTCAGTTGCAAGTGATGCCTTGGTGATACCCATTAACTCTGGACGAGCTGATGCTGGCTTGCCACCTTCGGCAACCAAAGCACGGTTTGCCTTTTCGTACTCTGAACGTTCAATCAGATCGCCAGTTAGGAATGCTGATTCCGCCTGCTCCACAATAATGACGCGCTTTAACATTTGGCGGACTACCACTTCAATGTGCTTGTCATGAATAGAAACGCCTTGAGAGCGATATACCTTCTGAACTTCATCAGTTAAGTGAATCTGAACTTGACGCGGTCCGCGGATACGAAGAACTTCTTTTGGATCCGGTGTACCAACAGTTAACAAATCACCAGCTGTGACAGTTTGACCATCTTCAACAACCAACTTGGCACGCTTTGAAACTGGGTATTCCAATTCCTCAGTACCGTCATCAGGGATAACGATTACCTTCTTGGCCTTGTCTGATTCGTCAATGCGAACGCGACCTGTTGCTGCGGAGATTGGCGAAACACCCTTTGGAGTACGAGCTTCGAAAAGCTCAACCACGCGAGGAAGACCATGTGTGATGTCTCCACCGTCAGATGCAGCGCCACCAGTGTGGAAGGTACGCATAGTTAACTGAGTTCCTGGCTCACCAATAGATTGCGCAGCGATGATGCCAACAGCTTCACCAATGTCGACCAACTTGGATGTTGCTAGCGAACGACCGTAGCAACGAGCGCAAGTTCCAAGGCGACTATCGCAAGTAAGTACTGAGCGAACCTTAATTTCAGGTACTCCGGCAGCAACCATGTCATCAATATCTAGAATTCCGATATCTCTTCCTGCTTCAAACATTGTCTTGCCATCGACTACAACGTCTTCAGCAAGGCAACGAGATGCAATCGAGGTATCCAAGAAATCATCAGCAGTTCCGTCGGCCTTTAGCAGCGCCTTAGACAAACCACGGTCAGTTCCACAATCTTCTTCGCGGATGATGATGTCATGTGAAACGTCACAGAGCCTACGAGTTAGGTAACCCGAGTCAGCGGTACGAAGCGCAGTATCAGCAAGACCCTTACGAGCACCGTGAGTAGAAATGAAGTACTCAAGTACTGAAAGTCCTTCACGGAAGTTGCTCTTGATTGGGCGAGGAATAATTTCACCCTTAGGGTTTGCCACCAGACCACGCATACCTGCGATCTGACGAATCTGAAGCATGTTACCTCGCGCACCAGAGTTAACCATCATCCAAACCGGGTTAGTGGTTGGGAAGTTTTCCTGCATAGCGTCGGCAACTCGGTTAGTTGTGTCAGTCCATACTTCGATTAATTCTTGGCGACGCTCGGAGTCTGCAATCAAACCACGGTCGTACTGCTTTTGAATCTTGTCAGCTTTTTCTTCTGCCTCCGCAAGCAATGCTGCCTTGGCAGCAGGAGCCACAACGTCTGCGAAAGAAATTGTTACGCCTGATCGAGTTGCCCAATGGAAACCAGCTTCTTTCAAAGCATCCAGAGTCGCAGCAACCTGAACTTTTGGATAACGCTCCGCAAGATCATTAACTACTTCGCCAAGCTTTGACTTCTTTACCTCTTCGTTAACGAACGGGTAATCAATTGGCAAGGTCTCATTGAATAATGCTCGACCAAGTGTGGTTTCAACCGTCTTTGCGGACGACTCGCCACCCATAACCGAAACAATGTTCTCCAAACGAATCTTGGCGACTGCCTGCAGCGCAAGTTCGTTGCGATCAAAAGCCATGATGGCTTCTGCTAGCGAACCAAATGCGCGGCCTGCGCCAATGCCTGCTTCATCATCGCGAGTGAGCGAGTAAAGACCAAGAACCATGTCCTGTGTAGGAGAGGTAATTGGGCGACCGTTTGCTGGCGACAAAATGTTATTTGTCGAAAGCATAAGTACGCGAGCTTCAGCTTGTGCTTCTGCAGAAAGCGGAACGTGCACAGCCATCTGATCACCGTCGAAGTCAGCGTTAAACGCAGTACAAACAAGTGGGTGAATCTGGATTGCCTTACCTTCAATGAGCTGTGGCTCGAAGGCTTGGATACCCAAGCGGTGAAGTGTTGGCGCGCGGTTAAGCAGAACTGGATGCTCAGTAATTACTTCTTCAAGTACATCCCAAACAACGGAACGCTGACGTTCCACCATGCGCTTGGCACTCTTGATGTTTTGTGCATGGTTTAGATCAACCAAGCGCTTCATCACGAACGGCTTGAAAAGTTCCAATGCCATCTGCTTTGGCAGACCACACTGGTGCAGTTTTAGCTGAGGACCAACAACGATTACCGAACGACCAGAGTAGTCAACGCGCTTGCCAAGAAGGTTCTGGCGGAAGCGACCTTGCTTACCCTTGAGCATGTCGGACAGTGACTTAAGTGGACGGTTACCCGGACCGGTTACTGGACGGCCACGACGACCGTTATCGAACAATGCATCCACAGATTCCTGAAGCATGCGCTTTTCGTTGTTAACGATAATTTCTGGTGCGCCAAGATCAAGCAAACGCTTTAGGCGGTTGTTGCGGTTAATTACGCGACGGTAAAGATCATTTAGATCTGAAGTTGCGAAACGTCCACCATCAAGCTGAACCATTGGGCGAAGATCTGGTGGAATAACCGGAACTGCGTCCAGCACCATTGCGGCTGGATGATTCGTTGTGTTCAAGAATGCATTAACAACCTTGAGACGCTTTAGTGCACGAGTCTTCTTTTGACCCTTGCCATTGATGATGATGTCTTTAAGCTTTACGGATTCTGCTTCAAGGTCGAATGTTTCCAAACGAGCCTTGATTGCTGCAGCTCCCATGCCACCCTTGAAGTAGCGACCGAAACGGTCACGCATTTCGCGGTAAAGCATTTCATCGCCCTCAAGGTCTTGCACCTTAAGTGTGCGGAAACGATCAAATACCTTTACCAAGCGATCGATCTTCGCATCTTCACGCTTACGAATCTGGTTAACTTCACGTTCGCCAGATTCACGAACTTTGCGCTTGATGTCAGCTTTCGCACCTTCTGCTTCTAGTTCAGCAAGATCTGCTTCCATCTTCTTAAGGCGCAAATCGATATCCGCATCGCGCTTCTTAATAAGGTTATTGCGATCTTCGTTTAGGCGAGCTTCCAAGCTTGGAAGATCTTCACGACGCGTTGCTTCATCAACGGATGTGATCATGTAAGCCGCGAAGTAAATTACTTTTTCTAGATCTTTTGGAGCTAGGTCAAGCAAGTAACCAAGGCGACTTGGCACACCCTTGAAGTACCAGATGTGTGTTACTGGCGCTGCAAGTTCGATGTGACCCATGCGTTCGCGGCGAACTTTGGAGCGAGTGACTTCAACGCCACAACGCTCGCAAACGATACCTTTGAATCGCACGCGTTTGTACTTACCGCAGTAGCATTCCCAGTCCCGAGTCGGACCGAAGATCTTTTCGCAGAAAAGACCATCGCGCTCTGGCTTGAGTGTGCGGTAGTTAATTGTTTCTGGTTTCTTGACTTCACCATGTGACCATAAACGGATGTCTTCTGCGCTAGCTAGACCGATCCGCAATTCGTCGAAGAAGTTGACGTCCAACACTTTGAGTTCCTCTATTTCCAGTTAAGTTTCGGGTTGTCTGTTCTGACCGGGATCAGAGTTCTTCGACGCTGAGCGACTCACGGCGCGACAGGTCGATTCCAAGTTCTTCAGCGGTGCGGAATACTTCTTCCGCGGTGTCTCGCAATTCGATAGCAGAGCCATCACTTGAGAGAACTTCCACATTCAGACATAGTGATTGCATTTCCTTGATAAGTACTTTGAATGATTCAGGGATACCTGGCTCTGGAATGTTTTCACCCTTGACGATTGCTTCGTACACACGAACGCGACCAAGGACATCGTCAGACTTGATAGTCAACAATTCCTGAAGTGCATACGATGCGCCGTAAGCCTCAAGTGCCCAAACTTCCATTTCTCCGAAGCGCTGGCCACCGAACTGAGCTTTACCACCCAAAGGTTGCTGCGTGATCATTGAGTAAGGACCAGTTGAGCGTGCGTGAATCTTGTCATCCACCAAGTGGTGAAGTTTCAAGATGTACATGTAGCCAACTGAGATCTCGCCCGGGAATGGTTCACCGGAACGGCCATCAAATAACTTGGCCTTTCCATTTACACCAACAAGGCTTAGGCCATCTGCAGTCTTACGAGTTGAAGCAAGCAGTCCGCCAATTTCATCTTCCTTAGCCCCATCGAAGACCGGTGTGGCCAACTTTGAACCTGGCTCAACCGAACGCGCTTCTTTAACAAGATGCTTTGCCCATTCTGGGTCGCCCTCGATATCCCAACCGCGTGATGCGATCCAACCAAGGTGAACTTCCAGAATCTGACCGATGTTCATACGTCCCGGAACACCAAGTGGGTTCAAGACAACATCAACTGGAGTTCCATCTTCAAGGAATGGCATATCTTCTGGTGGAAGAATCTTGGAGATAACGCCCTTGTTGCCATGGCGGCCAGCAAGTTTGTCACCTTCAGTAATTTTGCGCTTCTGTGCAATGTAAACACGAACGATCTGGTTAACACCTGGTGGCAGGTCATCACCTTCGGATGAGTCAAAGACGCGAACGCCAATAACTTTTCCGGATTCACCGTGTGGCACCTTGAGTGAAGTATCTCGAACTTCGCGAGCTTTCTCGCCAAAGATTGCGCGAAGTAGACGCTCTTCTGGAGTTAGCTCTGTTTCACCCTTAGGTGTAACTTTTCCGACCAACAAGTCGCCCGGTACAACGTCAGCACCGATGCGGATAATTCCGCGCTCATCTAGGTCAGCAAGAACTTCATCTGAAAGGTTCGGCAGATCGCGAGTGATTTCCTCTGGACCAAGCTTGGTGTCGCGCGCATCAATTTCATGCTCTTCAATGTGAATTGAAGAAAGCACGTCATCTTGCACAAGACGCTGGTTAAGGATGATCGCATCTTCGTAGTTAAGGCCTTCCCATGGCATGAATGCCACAAGCAGGTTACGACCAAGAGCCATTTCGCCGTTTTCAGTACACGGTCCATCAGCAATTACCTGACCGGATTCAACCCGATCGCCTTCACTGACGATTGGGCGCTGGTTGTAACAAGTGCCTTGGTTTGAGCGATCAAACTTACGCACCGCATAAGTAAGGTGCTTGCCACCATCTTCTTGAACTGTGATTGAGTCAGCTGAAACTTCGGAAACAACGCCAGCGCCAGTTGCCACGATTACATCGCCGGCATCCTTTGCAGCGCGGTATTCCATACCGGTTCCAACATATGGTGATTCACTGCGAAGCAATGGCACAGCCTGACGTTGCATGTTCGCACCCATAAGTGCGCGGTTTGCATCATCGTGCTCAAGGAACGGAATCATTGCAGTTGCAACAGAAACCATCTGACGTGGTGACACGTCCATGAAATCAACTTCAGTACCAGGTACGTAGTCAACTTCGCCACCCTTGGTGCGAACCAAAACCTTGGTGTCTTGGAAAGTGTTGTCATCATTTAGCAGCGAGTTTGCCTGCGCAATAACGTGAACATCTTCTTCGTCAGCTGTTAGGTACTGAATCTTGTCCGATACCTTGCCCTTGATTACCTTGCGGTAAGGAGTCTCAACGAAACCAAATGCATTGATGCGTGCATACGATGCAAGCGAACCAATAAGACCAATGTTTGGACCTTCTGGAGTTTCAATTGGACACATCCGGCCGTAGTGCGACGGGTGAACGTCGCGAACTTCGAAGCCTGCGCGCTCACGTGAAAGACCGCCGGGTCCAAGCGCTGAAAGACGACGCTTGTGGGTTAGGCCAGAAAGTGGGTTGGTCTGATCCATGAACTGCGAAAGTTGGGAAGTTCCGAAGAACTCCTTGATCGATGCAATTACTGGACGAGTGTTGATCAAAGTAAGCGGTGTGATTGCTTCTGGATCCTGAGTTGTCATACGTTCGCGAACTACTCGCTCCATACGAGATAACCCAGTGCGGATCTGATTCTGAATCAATTCACCAACTGTGCGAAGGCGACGGTTACCAAAATGGTCAATGTCATCTACTTCAACACGAGTTGCACCGCGTGCTGACGCGAATTCAGTTTCACCTGCATGCAAACGAACTAAGTATTCAATAGTTGCTAATACGTCGTTGATATCCAAAACAGTTTTAATTGGATCGGTATCAAGACCAAGCTTCTTGTTGACCTTGTAACGGCCAACCTTTGCAAGGTCGTAACGCTTCTCGTTGAAGAAGAAGTTTTGTAGCAAGTTGCGTGATGCTTCAACAGTCGGTGGTTCACCTGGTCGAAGTTTGCGATACAGATCTAACAGGGCCTCATCCTGTGTGGTGGTCGTATCTTTGTCAAGAGTTGCCATCATTGATTCGTAAGCGCCGAACTGTTCGCGAATCTGCTCGTTTGTAATACCGAGTGCCTTCAAGAAAATAGTTACTGGCTGCTTACGCTTACGGTCAATGCGAACACCAACCATGTCTTTCTTATCAACTTCAAATTCCATCCAGGCGCCACGGCTAGGAATAATTTTGGTTGTGTAAACATCCTTGTCAGTTGCCTTATCAAGCGTGCGCTCGAAGTAAACACCTGGGGAACGAACTAGCTGGGAAACTACAACGCGCTCGGTGCCGTTGATGATGAAAGTTCCCTTGCTGGTCATGATTGGGAAGTCGCCCATGAATACGGTCTGGCTCTTAATTTCGCCAGTCTCGTTATTCATGAATTCTGCGTTGACGTAAAGCGGCTGCGCGAAAGTTAAATCTTTCTCGCGGCATTCATCTTCGGTGTACTTAGTGTCTTCCAAGCTTGGCTCAGTGAATGTCAACGACATAGTGCCGTTGTAATCCTCAATTGGGCTGATCTCATCGAAGACATCCTGCAAACCGTGAGTCTGAGGGATTTCGTTGTTACCAGATTCCAGTGCCGCTGCGACGCGGTCCTTCCACACTTGATTGCCAAGTAACCAGTCAAATGACTCAACTTGTAGATCAAGGAGATTAGGAACTTCTAACGGTTCACGAATCTTTGCGAATGAGACCCGCTTTGGGCCTGTGGAACTGCGGGAGTGAGTGCGTGAGGCGGCCAACAGTCGTCCTTCCAAGCTAGCTGTATGTCCGCACGCTAAAGCAACCTAGTCAAATTGGGGTACACAAATGACAGGTGGTTTAAGGCACGGCGAATCTGTAGCATACCTAGAGGCGGCAGCCACTGTCCAATGCGAACTCAAAATTCCTATAAACCCTCGATTTTCGGACCTCTGCACTGACTCGGACAGCTAGTACCAAGTGCGTCAGACCGAAATCATCGTTTCAGGAGTAAGTCTGCATTTTTTAACTTGCTAGACAATCGTGGCTCAGATTCGCACACCTGTCAAGCATCCAGGGAGGGCTGTGATCAAGGCGTTATTTTTGGGCTAATTTATGTTGCGAATGTTGAACTTGTTTTGATTGGGAAAACTTTCACAAACAAACTAACTATTAATCAAACTTATTTTTTTCCAACAAAAAAGGTGGCTCCCCCGAGGGAACCACCTTTTTAGGTTTTGCTGCGTACTTGTTTTTTAAGTAAATACCACAATTAAATAACTACTTACTTGATTGTGACCTTTGCGCCGGCTGCTTCTAGAGTTGCCTTTGCTGCTTCAGCTGCATCTTTCTTAACCTTTTCTAGAACTGGTTTCGGTGCTGCTTCTACAAGATCTTTTGCTTCTTTAAGACCTAGGTTTGTCAAGGCACGAACTTCCTTGATAACTGCAATCTTCTGTGCGCCGCCTTCTTCAAGGATGACATCGAATTCATCCTGTTCTGATGCTGCGCCGCCGTCGCCGCCGCCTGCTGCTGGTGCAGCAGCCATAGCTACTGGAGCAGCTGCGGTTACGTTGAATACTTCTTCAAACTGTGAAACGAACTCAGAAAGTTCGATCAGTGTTAGTTCCTTGAATGCGTCGATCAACTGATCGGTGCTTAGCTTTGCCATTATGGCTTCCTTCCGGTTTGGGGCGTTAGGCCCGGTTAATTCGTGCTGAGAGGGGCCTAGCCCTCAGTTGATTCCTCGGCTGCTGGTGCAGCTTCGGCTTCGAGCGCTTCAGCGGATGCTTCTGCTGTTTCTTCGTTTGGTGCTTCTGCTGTTTCTTCGGCAGGAGCCTCAGTTACAACTTCCTCGACTACTTCAGCGACTGGAGCTGGAGCGGGTGCAGCAGTTTCACCTGCAGCGCCCCCCTTGGCTTCAAGCGCAGCGATAGTACGAGCGGCCTGTGATAGCGGAGCCTGGAAAAGTGATGCTGCCTTGGCAAGCGTTGCATTTGCAGCGCCAGCAATTCTGGACAGAAGTACTTCGCGAGACTCGAGCTTTGCCAACTTCTTGATGTCAGCAGCGGTGAGGATTTTTCCATCCATCATTCCGCCCTTGATAACAAGCATTGGATTTTCGTTGGCGAAAGTATCGATGCCCTTTGCAGCAGCGACTGCGTCACCCTTGATGAATGCAATTGCAGTTGGTCCAACAAGCAAGTCGTCGAAACCTACAACACCAGCATCCTTCGCTGCGATTTTTGTCAGCGTGTTCTTAACAACGGCGTAAGTGGTGTCTTGTCCAAGCGAACGGCGAAGTTGCTTGAGTTGACCCACAGACAATCCGCGGTACTCGGTCAGGACAGTTGCATTGGACGCACGAAATTCTTCCGTGATCTGCGCTACTGCAGCGGCCTTGTCAGCGCGTGCCATGGTGCTCCTTAGGTAATTGGCCCATGAAAAAAGCCCCGCGCATGCGAGGCAGGAATACAACTGGAAAGTTGTTTCTCTTACATCACCTGCGCTGGCGCTCCGTCTTCAAGAGCCTTAGCCTTTCTGGTTTCCCAGAAGGACCGGCGGTCTTCGGTTTGTTCTCTTGAACTTTAAGTGTTGGTGGGCCTCTGAGTCAAAACGGATAGCCAAAGCGAACTCACAACCCCACCAACTTATCCACACTTTGACAAGTTAACTTGCTATAGTAATTTCATGCAAGTTAACTTGTCAGCGTGTCAAGTGAATCGCACATATTTCCAAGCGCTTACAAGCATGGAATTCGAGAACAAGACATCCGCCACGCATTTCGAAATGTCATCGAAGTTCGCAGGCATACAAAAGACGGATTGGTCTACGTTGATCCAACTCAAAATGGCGCCTTGCTCGAATTGGGTATCGTCGAAATTGATGATGATTGATCGATAGTTCATGCCATGCGATTACGAAAAGGATTCGTGAAAAAAAATGCCTAGGTCATTAGCAGAATTAATTAAGCAAGGTGATTTTTATGCCCAGCAGTTTCAAGATTTTCCAACTGACACTGAGGATGGGATTGAACTTGAAACCATTAAGGCCCTTTGGTCTGCTGGCCAACAAAAATCAGTTCTGGAAAATTCAATTGCTGAACTTGTAACAAAGGCCCGACTGGAGAATATGTCTTGGAAATTAATCGGCCAAATACTTGGCACGACCGGTGAAGCTGCCAGGCAACGCTATGGACCTACAGTAAAAAAGAAAACAAAAAAGATTGCATAAAAAAACTGGCCGATACTTTTTAAGTATCGGCCAGTTTTAAACTAAAAATTAGTCTTCGTCTTCAACCATCAAGTTACGGGTTTTGTTTGGATCTACTTGGATGCCAACGCCCATAGTTGTGGAAATTACGGCCTTCTTGATGTAGCGACCCTTTGAAGAGGATGGCTTAACGCGAAGTACTTCATCAAGTGCGGCTGCGTAATTTTCAACCAACTGTTGTTCGGTGAATGAAGCCTTACCAATAATGAAGTGCAGGTTTGAATGCTTATCAACGCGGAATTCGATCTTGCCGCCCTTGATATCTTCAACTGCCTTACCAACGTTTAGGGTTACGGTTCCAGTCTTTGGATTTGGCATTAAGTTACGTGGGCCAAGAACCTTACCGAGGCGCCCGACTTTACCCATTAAATCTGGAGTTGCTACAACTGCATCAAAGTCAGTCCAGCCACCCTCAATTTTTGTAATTAGATCATCGACGCCGACATAGTCAGCGCCTGCAGCGCGAGCTTCATCAGCCTTTTCACCGGCGGCAATAACCAAGACGCGTGCGGTCTTGCCAGTTCCGTGTGGCAGGTTAACAGTGCTTCGAACCATCTGATCTGCTTTACGAGGATCCACGCCAAGCAGCATTGCTACATCGACTGTTTGATCAAACTTGGTGCTAGTCGCACCAGCTTTTGCCAAACGGGCCGCGGCCAGTGGGCTGTAAAGAAAATCTTTATCAATTGTTGCTGCGGACTTGTTGTACGCCTTACCGTGCTTCATGTCTTTCTCCTATTTCGTTTTGGAGTTCGTGGTGCGAGCATGAAGTGCTCTCCCACTGGTGGTTTTATTGCTACTTACCGACGGTGATACCCATGGAACGAGCGGTGCCTTCGATAATTAACATTGCTGCATCAATATCGTTTGCGTTTAGATCAACCATTTTGGTCTGTGCGATTTCGCGCACCTGATCTTTGCTGATATTTGCAACCTTTGTTGTGTGCGGAACGCCTGAACCTTTTTCAACGCCTGCGGCCTTGAGGATCATGCGTGCTGCTGGCGGAGTTTTGGTAACAAATGTGAAGGAACGATCTTCATAGACCGTAATTTCAACAGGAATTACATTTCCACGCTGTGTTTCTGTTGCAGCGTTGTACGCCTTGCAGAAATCCATAATGTTTACACCGTGCTGACCAAGGGCCGGACCAACTGGTGGCGCAGGGTTTGCTTCGCCAGCTTTGATCTGCAACTTAATAAGTCCAGTGACTTTTTTCTTTGGTGCCATGTCTCTCGCGTCCTTTTTCTCTTCGTTGTTTCTTTAGTTCTTGTGAATCTGGTTGAAGCCCAGTTCCACAGGAGTTTCGCGGCCGAAGATCTCGACGAGACCCACAACTTTTTGTCCATCTAAGTTAATCTCGGAAATCGTAGCGTGCAATGTAGCAAACGGTCCATCAACAACAGTTACCGAATCGCCAATGTTTAAGTCGATGTCGATCTTTGCACCGCTTGCACTCTTTTGTCCTGCAGATGCGGCAGCAGTTGCAACGGATGCAATTGCCTTTTGCTGAGATGGCCGAAGCATTTCAAAAGCTTCATCCATCGAAAGTGGTGCCGGGTTGTGACCCTGTCCAACGAAACCAGTAACACCAGGTGTGTGACGAACAACGCCCCATGATTCGTCAGTTAAATCCATACGGACTAAAACGTATCCAGGGAACTTATTGCGCTTAACTTGCTTGCGCACACCGTTCTTAATTTCCGTTACTTCTTCTGATGGCACGTTAACTTCGTAAATGTAGTCCTCCATGTTCAAGGACACTGCGCGAGTTTCAAGGTTTTGCTTTACGCGGTTTTCAAAACCAGCGTAAGAGTGAATTACAAACCAATCACCAATTTGTGAATCCAGACGTGCGCGGAAGGCGACAAGCGGATCTTCGTCTTCCGAAACTTTTTCTTCTTCTGCAACAGCTGGAGTTTCTTCAACTTCCGATACTTCTTCAGTAATTTCTGGTGCTAACTCGGCTTCAACAACTTCACTTAAATCAAAGTTGTCATTTGCCGAGGTTTCGGAAACCACGCCATCAACGTCAACATCTACAGCGCCATCGTAAGCAGTGTCAATGGCTTCAATAGCTTCTTCATTAGAAACAGGCATCTCAATGAATGCAGAAGAAATTGAATCTTCTACCTTTGGTGCGACAGCTTCTAAGAACGGGGATTCAGACACGATTGTTTCCTTACCTAACGACTAACCGAAAATAACTAAAATTAAGCGGACGAAAGCAAAATCAAGGACGCCAATAATGAAGCCCATGATTATCACAAACACAACAACAACTGCTGTGTAAGTAACAAGTTGATCTTTGGTTGGCCAAACAACTTTCTTGAGTTCAAAAGTTACTTGCCGCAAGAAAAGGGACATGCGTCCAAACCAACCCAAGCGTTCGGCGTTAGTTGAGCTCATTGTCGTTCCTTTCTTACCCAATAATTACTTCACTTAAATTCTTTGTCTTGCATCTTGCAGCAGGGCCGGAGGGACTTGAACCCCCAACCACCGGTTTTGGAGACCGGTGCTCTACCAATTGAGCCACGACCCTCTGGCATAAAACTATGCGGCGATCACTACCTACTTATAGGCACGCTTGCGCAGACTAAGAATTACGTCGGTGAGTCAAGTGTAGACCCATTTTTCCTTGCTCTAAAACCACTAAATCCCACCCCAAGTACTGCCAGTGCACTATTTATAGGCAATACTTAATGGCGTGAACAAGCCTAGAGTTTCCGCCCGAATCGGGTCAATTGCCGAATCTGCCACCCTTGCCGTTGATGCTAAAGCCAAGGCGCTTAAAGCTGCTGGGCGACCAGTTATTGGTTTTGGCGCAGGTGAACCTGACTTTCCAACACCTAACTACATAGTGGAAGCGGCTGTTGCTGCTTGCCGCGACCCTAAATGGCATCGTTACACCCCAGCTGGTGGCTTGCCGGAACTTAAAAGTGCTATCGCAGTTAAGACTCTGCGCGATTCAAAATTTGCAGTCGATCCCAGCCAAGTTCTTGTAACCAACGGCGGCAAGCAAGCGTTGTATAACGCATTCGCAGCCTTACTTGATCCAGGCGATGAAGTTTTATTACCTGCTCCGTACTGGACAACATATCCAGAGTCCATTCGGTTGGCAGGTGGAACTCCTGTTGAAATCATGACAGATGAGTCAACCGGATTTCGAACCTCCATTGCGCAACTTGAAAAAGCATTAACACCAAAAACAAAAGCATTAGTTTTTGTTTCACCAAGCAACCCAACTGGCGCTGTCTATTCACCAGCTGAAGTTGAAGCAATTGGGCAGTGGGCAGTTGAAAAAGGTATTTGGGTTATTACTGATGAGATTTATGAACACTTGGTTTACGGGGATGCGGAATTTTCCTCAATGCCTGTTCTTGTTCCAGAAATCGCGGATCGCTGCATCATCATCAACGGTGTTGCAAAAACTTATGCCATGACGGGTTGGCGTGTGGGCTGGATGATTGCGCCAAACGACATCGTTAAGGCAGCTACGAACTTGCAGTCACATGCCACCTCGAACGTCGCAAACGTTTCACAAATCGCTGCGCTAGCTGCAGTATCGGGCGACTTAGCTGCCGTTGATGAAATGAAGATTGCATTTGATCGCCGCCGTTTAACCATTACCAAAATGCTTAATGAGATTGAAGGCGTTGTGTGCCCCGAGCCAGAAGGCGCCTTTTACGTTTACCCATCAGTTAAGAATGTTTTAGGTCGCGAAATCCGTGGCAAGGTGCCAACTACTTCTGCGGAACTTGCAGCCTTAATTCTTGATGAAGTTGAAGTTGCAGTTGTTCCAGGCGAAGCATTTGGAACACCAGGTTACGTTCGACTTTCGTACGCACTGGGTGATGATGACCTAATCGAAGGCATTTCTCGCATGCAAGATTTGCTGAAATAACTTCGAATCTGATTTCTAGGCAACGCGCCGAATTGATTTACGGGTTCGCTTTGTTAATGGTGTGACTGAACCTAATGTTTGGGAAAGTTTCGAATCTGTTGCAATCAATTTAGCCAGACCTTGATATTGAACGGAAACCTCGCTGCGCGGATTTAATGCACTCATAAAAGTAGTTTGCTGTAAAGCCTTTCTGGAAAGTTCCCAATCAAGATCGATGCAAGATACAGATTCAATGCCAGTGTGCCTAGTCACAGCATTTTTTATGTCACGCGCTTGAGCTTCATTCATAATTCCCCAGAGCAAAACGTAAACACTGGACTTTGCAAAAAGCTCGTGGAGCTCCAGATATCCCCGGACTAATCTGGCAACTCCGACAGAATCTGCGCGAGCACAAATAATAGTTACGTCCGCAGATTCAAGGGCAGTAAGGGATGCGGCGTGACGCCTTGGTAACGAAGTCTCATGCATCAAACTCTGATCCACTTCTAAAATGGCGCCAACGTCAGTGACAACTACGTCAAAGTTCTCCTTCGATTCCTGCCACAATTCACGCAGCGCTGAAATGCGTAAGTCAGTCCAACGCGAAACTCGAGGTAATCCGGGGACTACCGACAAACCAGTTCGAAGTTGAGTTACTAAGTCAGCAAATAACTTGCCTTTGGCAGATTTCTTTTCTAATACTCGACACAACTCGAGTAAGCCATTTGTACTCACATCAAGACCCAACTCTTGATCCAGTGATGGTCCATAAGTATCTGCATCGATCATCACAGTGCGCATGTTTAGTTGACTTAACTGCAAGCTAAGTTCTTTAACGGTCGTGGTGCGTCCACTTGCGCCACCAAAACCAGCTACTGCGATATGTATTCCGGTTACTTTGCTCTCTTCAACAACTGGTGGGAGTTCGCCTCGCAGTAATTCTGAAACTATCTTGAGAGCTTGTAGTGGGTTTTTATCATCCAGTTGGGCAAACTTTGTTACACCTTGATCACTCCAAAATTCACAATCAGAAGTAATTGCAATTAGTGGAATATCAAGTTCACGAAGTTCGGCAATTAAATCTTGATCGATTCTTGGTGTGGCATCAGAAACGATCACGCCGTGGCATTCCACCACCTGAATTGCAGCGCGAATATCAATGCCATCAACACAGCGCCGTTGTACCGAAATTCCAAACATGGGGTGCCCGAGACCACTTACAAACATGGATTCCCACTCGACTAAGCCCAGTGCCACAATTACATTTTTCATGGCTGAGATCCAGTGGTTGGAATCGAAATTAGATCAATTGCGCCATCGCGCATCGCTTGTACCAAAATCTCAACTTGATCCTTTGCTACGAGTACTGTCACTGAAGTATCCACTCCAGAATCGTAAAATTCTGGTGCAAATTCAATGACTGCGTTTGGAATTATTAATCTGGCAGGACCGGGAAGTGCCAGCCCATCAAGTGATGGTGTCATCCAGATATCTACTCTCTCTCCGCGTGCTATCTGTGCCAGATGTCCCGCGCGAATTGGGAGGCTAACAGCCCTGACGTTGGGGCTAAAGCTATTCGTTAACGAATACGTCTGAACTAAGTCGCCAACAAACAAATCAGTGGCTGCAACTTTTCCAACCGCATCACTTGGGATCGTGATTAAGTTTTGGGTTACCGGGATCGACACCTGAGCAATGGCAACATCCGCCGCTTGAATCACTGTGCCTTCCGCAATGGTTGTGGTTACAGTGAGAGCCGCAACTCTTGCTGATGCCTTGGTCAGAAACAACTGACCTGCAACCATCGCGATCAAGATAAAACTGATGCCCAGCCAAAGTCTTGGATCTTGAGTTTTGCGGCTTGCAGACATGTTTAATTTTCTTGGCGCGATTTGTCCGACTCGAATTGGAATTGCCATTAAGTCCCCCAAACTTTTTTCCATACTCACACAAATTTCAAAGCGCTACCCAAGTCCTAACCGAGCTGTGGAAAACTTTCCAGCAACATTTTCAAATTAAATAATGATTAAGCCATGCCCGAACGCTTTCTAACCCTTAGTGATGTTGCTGAGCTACTCAATGTTGCGCCCGCACAGGTTTACACCCTGGTTCGAAGTGGAGATTTGCAAGCAATCAAAATTGGCGCCCGAGGACAGTGGCGGGTAGAAACTAGTTCGCTAGAAAATTACATTACGACCTTGTATGCGGCTACCGCTGAATTCGTTGCCCAAAATCCTCGGTAAAACTCACTTAAGCAGCAATAGGAATACGACTCGAGATAATTGCGTGTTTTGGAAATGTGAGAACTTTAGAATTTGTCGCAACGTCGATCGCATCAAACCCAGTTCGAAGACAATATCCCTCAACGACATGATCACCTTTTAAATACCAAGTTCCAAGGATCCGACGATCCGATAGGTCATGAAACCAAACGTTATCTAGCCAATTAAAAGTGTCATGCGTTTGCGAAACTCCAGCTAGCTGATTTAAACCAGATACTCCTGTTACATATGCTGAGTTGATGAGAAATTGTGCCTGTGAATTTCGTAAAATTAAAAAAGGGTCCGATAGGTGCATTAAGTTTCCTGTGACACTCGGCATTTGAGTATGTGAAATCTGCAGGTCAACGTCTTCAGTTGTGTTCCGCAGTCGATCTAACCAAGAGATGTGCGCTTGTTCGAAGCGAACGGTCTCGATGACTTCATAAGCAAGATCCAACCTTTGCTCGGCGTTAACTTCATCCAATTCTTGGCAAAGCACTCGGTTAAGTTCATCTAAGATGCGCGATTGCGGTTCAGGGCTTCCATTCTGAAAATCTTGCTGCGATAAGTCCATGCCACCATTCCAGCCCAAATAAGGCAAGTGGGCTCACTTTTGTTGTGAATCTGTGGATAAGCCAAAAAAGATGTCCACAGATTTGATCGATTTCAGTGTCAACCATTGACATTAGATCGCAAGGGTTTTAGACATGGACTACCGAATTTTTTAGGTTATTAAAACTTAACTAGGTACCTGCAAGCACCTGCAAGCTTCGTAGGTTTACCGCCACTGCTGAACATTTCGGGGGGAATCATGAACGCAATTATTTATTCACTGCCAATTCCAAATACACATCAGTACAAGCCAAAGAACATCATCAGTATGCCAGTGCGTACCAAGTACGGACTGCAGGAAACTCTGCCGTTTGAATGGCCACTCTTGGTTGGCACACCAGCTGCGCCGTTTCTGCCGCCTCGGATGGCAGAAAACCGCCCTGATAGTTTCGAGCGACAAGCTACTTCTCGATTAGATCTACCATCGGCGCGACAATGGTCGATGCGTTTAGTTCATGCACTTGTTGAAGTAATAAATGGTGCCCGGCCCGCAGTTCAACTAACTCGCTGGATAACTCCAGAGGTAATGAGTCATTTGCAATCTCAAATGTCACGCAACAAGTTGCCACATTTAATAGTTCGAAGCATCAACGTCCATGAAACTGATGATGGAGTCGCTGAAGTCACTTCGGTATTCGGCACGCCAGTTCGCTCATTCGCACTGGCTCTTCGATTGGAAGGGTTAGATGGTCGCTGGCGAGCAACTAACTTTGAAGTGGCTCTGCCTAATTAGCTTGAAGCGCCGTGACATTTCTTGAACTTCGTACCAGATCCACAAGGGCATGGTTCGTTTCGTCCAACGTTTGCATAGGCATCATTTGAAACAACAGTCGATACTGCTTCGCCAGTTTCGCTAGGACCTGAATACTGCAACGTCTTAGTTTCAGTAGTTTGCGCAAGACCTTTAGCTTCCAAATCCAATTCATCTACTTCGCCTGGCGCATGTGCGTGTGGAGTGACTGTTACTTCGACATTGAAGAGGTATCCGACTGACTCTTCCTTGATGCCTTCCATCATGGCAACAAATAAGTCATATCCTTCTCGTTGGTATTCAACAAGTGGATCGCGTTGGGCCATGGCACGAAGACCAATACCCTCTTGTAGGTAATCCATTTCATACAAGTGCTCGCGCCACTTGCGATCCAAAACGGACAAGATTACGCGTCGCTCAAGTTCGCGCATTACTGGAGTTCCAAGTTGATTTTCGCGGGCGAGATATGCAGTTTCAATGTCCTTGTGAAGGGTTTCAATCATTAATTCAGGCGACAAATTTTCTGGGTCCCCGCCCGCGGCTTGAACCATGTCATTAATTGAAATCTCAATTGGGTAAAGCGTTTTCAGTGCGCTCCACAGACTCTGCAGATCCCAGTCTTCTGGGAAGCCTTCCGCCGTGGCTGCCGCTACGTACTCTTCAATCGTGTCCGTCATGAAAGTCATGATCTGAGTTTGGATATTTTCGCCATCAAGTACTCGGGAGCGCTCACCATAAACAACTTTGCGCTGACTATTCATGACTTCGTCATACTTCAAAACATTTTTGCGAAGCTCAAAGTTTTGCGCTTCAACCTGCGTTTGTGCCGATCGAATTGAGTTGGTCACCATCTTGGCTTCAATTGGGACATCATCTGGGACGTTAAAACGTTGCAAGAATGAATTAACCATGTCGCCCTTAAACAAGCGCATCAAGTCATCTTCTAGAGACAAGTAGAACCGAGTTTCGCCAGGATCGCCTTGACGACCAGAGCGACCGCGCAGCTGATTATCGATTCGTCGCGATTCGTGGCGTTCGGTACCTAATACATAGAGCCCACCGACCGAAACAACTTCTTCGTGTTCAGATTCCACATCAGCTTTTGCAGAATCTAATGCCAACTGCCACGCAGCTTCATACTCAACTTGATTTTCAACAGGATCTAAGCCGCGTCGCTCAAGTTCTTGGGCGGCGCGAAATTCTGGATTGCCACCAAGCATGATGTCAGTTCCACGACCGGCCATATTTGTGGCGACAGTAACTGCCTTCTTGCGACCAGCTTCCGCAATGATCGTGGCTTCACGATCATGTTGTTTAGCATTCAAAACTTCATGAGGAATCCTGGACTTGGTCAAGTAGCTCGAAACAAGTTCGCTCTTTGCAACGCTGGTCGTACCAACAAGAACTGGTTGACCAGCTTTGTGCTTATTCTCAATGTCGGTAATAACGGCTTTAAGTTTTGCTTCCTCAGTTCGGTAAACCAAATCCGTTTGATCCACGCGCTGTACTTCACGGTTCGAGGGAATTGGCACAACGCCAAGTTTGTAAATCTGTTGAAATTCCGAAGCTTCAGTCATAGCAGTTCCAGTCATGCCAGACAATTTTTCGTACATTCTGAAGTAGTTCTGAATAGTGATGGTTGCTAACGTTTGATTTTCATTTTGAATTTCAACGCTTTCCTTAGCTTCAATCGCTTGATGCATTCCATCGTTGTAACGGCGGCCAGCCAAGATTCGTCCAGTGTGCTCATCGACGATCAAAACTTCGCCATCCATCACAACGTAATCTTTGTCTTTTTTAAATAACGCAAGTGCCTTGATTGCGTTATTTAGGTATCCAACAAGTGGGGTATTAACTGATTCGTAAAGATTTTCTATGCCTAACCAGTTTTCAACTTTCTCAACTCCTGGTTCTAACATTCCGATCGTTCGCTTTTTTTCATTAACTTCATAATCTGTTCCTGAAGTTAACCGTGGAACAAGGCGAGAAAATTCGGCGTACCATTTCGTTGCTACATCTGCTGGACCACTAATCAAAAGCGGTGTGCGTGCTTCATCGATCAAGATCGAGTCAACTTCATCGACAATTGCAAAGTTGTAGTCGCGCTGCACTCGATCATTTGGATCAAGTGTCATGTTGTCGCGTAGATAGTCAAAACCAAATTCATTATTCGTGCCATATGTAATGTCTGCGTTGTACGCTTCGCGTCGCTGCTGCGGGTCCATGTCAGAAAGAATGGTGCCAACTGTTAACCCAAGAAAACGGTGTACTCGACCCATCCATTGTGCGTCACGAGCTGCCAGATAATCATTGACAGTAACAACATGGACACCTTTTCCTGAAAGTGCATTTAAATATGCTGGCAAAGTAGAAACTAAAGTCTTACCTTCACCAGTTCGCATCTCAGCAATGTTGCCTAAATGCAGCGCGGCTCCACCCATTAATTGAACGTCGTAATGCCTTTGCCCTAAGGTGCGCTTACTTGCTTCCCGAACTGCAGCAAATGCCTCAGGAAGTAAATCATCTAGCGTCTCGCCACTTGCAATTCGATCTTTAAATTCAGAAGTTAATCCACGAAGTTCGTCATGACTCATTGTGATGTAATGCTCTTCCAGTAAATTCACTTGATTTGCCAAGGATTCAAGGGAGCGCAGAATTTTACCTTCGCCAGCTCGAAGTATTTTGTCTAGAACACTCACAGAAAAGTCCTTGCCATGTTTCACAGATTGTCGCGATCCAAGCGAATTCGCTCCTCTAATGGTAGGTCACGACCCAACTCCCTTTGAAATCCAGGGATGGCAAGGGAAAATTGCCAAATTTTTAGCAATTCTCAATTGCGCCTAAGGGAATAGCGGTATTTGCTGTGTTACTTTTGAAAAGTCTTCTTCCCCGACGAAACGCGAGACCATGTCTAGAGCACGTAACTCATTAATAGCCATCGGCACATCCATGTGCTTATTTGGCGGAACCCTTACATCCGCATACGGCGCAGATCCCGTGACCGTACCTTCCGGATTCACTATTTTGGGTTCAGGTTTTGGCCATGGAATTGGCATGAGCCAGTATGGCGCCCAGGCTATGGCACTTGATGGTCAAAGTGCTGCTCAAATTCTTACTTATTATTACCAAGGCACCACCGTGGATGCGATTCCTATTGCAAATCCAAACATCCGAGTTGGACTAATTCAGGATCGAAATTTTGTGGCACTACGCGGCGAAGTAATTCCTGGGACAACCGGTGGTGGGTCATTTAATGTGGTTATCGATGCCAACCCAGCAGTAGTTATTGCAGCTGGAGTAGTTACAACTTTAACGACTGTGAATGGGTTGACCCAAGTTTCTTCAAATGGTGTTGTGCTTGGTTCTGGAACAACTATCGCCATAACTTGGGATAAAACCATCACCGTAATCAATGTTGGCTCGGGTACCGATGTGACGCTAGCTAACGCATCCCTTGGGGCAGCAACTTGTGTCAGCAATAATTGCTCACGCAGATATAAATATGGAAGTTTAGAAATTAGCTCAGGCCTATTTGGTGATCTTGTTGCAGATTTAGTTGTAGTAAACATCCTTCGCCTCTCTGATGAATACTTGTACGGCCTTGGCGAAGTTCCATCTTCTTGGGCCGAAGCTGCGCTGCAAGCGCAAGCAATAGCGGGTAGATCGTATGCGATTAAAAAGACTTCCAACATAACTGCCTGCAATTGCCAGATTTATGCCACAACTTTAGATCAAGCGTTTGTTGGTTTCAGTAAAGAAATAGGCACCAGTGGCGATCGCTGGGTAGCAGCCGTTAATGCCACCAACATTGATGCCAATAATGGTTATGTTGTGCAATACAACGGCGCTCCAATTTCCACGTATTACTCATCTTCAACAGGCGGTAAGTCCCAGGATGTTCGCGAAGTTTGGGGCGGCACGTTTCCTTACTTAATAACTAAGGATGATCCTTGGTCCCTTGATCCGCGCGCAAACAATCCAAATTCCTCTTGGACTGATTCAATCGATCAAGGGACATTAGTTGCTAACTTGCGTGCCCTTGGAGTTTCAATAACTGACGTAAAAACAATGAGTGTGGGCACAAGGTACGCAAGTGGCGGCGTAAGTACACTCGAAATTTCGGATTCAGTTGGCAACATCTTTAGTTTCTTTATCGCCCCAGGGCAGAGCATTACCCCAGATAGATTACGCAGCGTACTTGGTGTTAAATCAACTTATATTTCCAGCATCGAACCTGGCTTAACTTCTATTCCAGTTACTACCCCTGCGATAGTTGCCGCGCCAGCTCCTTCTCCTGCTGCTGCTCCTGCTGCGAAGCAACTTACCGCAGTCACCAAAGTTAACTGGCCAGCGAGTGTAATCACACCTAGCAATTACGTATTTGAAGGAAAAGTTTCACCTGCACAAGTTGGCGCAGTAGTCACCCTTCAAAATAGAGTTGGAGGAAAATGGAGCACTGTTTCCAGTGCGACAACTACGGCCTCAGGGGTTTGGAAAATTAGTTGGGTTGGTCCGCCACCAGGAAAACATAGTCTTCGAATTACTGCAAAGAATTCAAAAGGTTCAATCAAAACCAGCTCGAAAAAGGTTTCAGTTGCCGGCAAACTCGCACTCAGCGCGCCAAAGAGCGCCAAGCGAAATAAAGAAATTTCATTGTCAGGCTCAGTGTCCCCACAGTTGCCTAATGTAACGGTAACTATTGAGCGGCGAATTGGATCTGGAAAGTGGACTAAAGCGGGAACTGTTAAAACAGATGCAGCAGGAAAATGGAAACTGGCAGTAAAGCCTGGTAGTAAAAAAGCAACGGTTTCCTACCGAGTCAAGACCAGTGACGCTCGGTTAGGGGAAGTTGCTTCGACCACCAAGAAGGTGAGCGTTAAGTAAGATTTGGTAAACTCGGAGTAGTTATTTCCGAGATTACAGGATTTATTTTGTTCCATTCATTAGGCAACTTCGTAGTTAAGCATCGTAAACGCGTCTTCATCACTTACTTAATAACCATTTTGGTTACGGGCGTCATAGGTGCTGGCATATTTGGTTCTCTTAAAAGTCAGGGTTACGACGACCTTGGTAGTGATTCCGCTGCAGTTGATTCACTATTGCGAGAAGATTTCAACGCAACCGATGCTTCTGTGCTCCTAATAATTGATACCGGTAACGCAATTGATGACCCTGCCTCTGTTGCTGCTGCAACCAAGATCACTGACGCCGTAGCGGCTGAGCAAAACGTCGAATCTGTAATCTCGTATTGGAATTCTGGAAATCTAACTGAATTCAAAAGCAAAGATGGTAATGCTGGCTTAGTTCTGGTTTATTTCGGCAACGGCATATCAGATGAAGCAGCTGCAGCTACTGCCTTAAATCTCCAGACAAAGTATGACCAAGCTAAATCTGATACGCGTACTTATGTGGGTGGTATCGAAGTTTTATATAACTCCATAAATAATCAGATCGAAGATGACTTGAAGATGGCGGAACTTATCGCAGTTCCACTAAATATTTTGATGTTGCTATTCGTCTTTGGCGCCGCTGTTGCTGCAGGATTACCAATGATTGTGGCTTTTGGTTCAATCACAGGTAGCTTCTTTGTGCTTTACATATTGACGCAATTTACTGATGTCTCAATCTTCGCGCTTAACTTAATAACCGGGCTTGGTTTAGGACTTGGCATCGACTACGCACTTTTAATTGTTAATCGATTCCGGGAAGAGCTCGCAAGAACGAATGACGTTAACGCTTCAGTCACTCGAACCGTGGAAACCGCTGGAAAAACAGTCTTTAGTTCGGGAGTAACTGTGGCACTAGTGCTTGCTTCCATGTCGTTATTCCCACAATACTTTCTTAAATCTTTTGCTTACGCTGGCGTGAGTGTTGTGCTGTTCGCTGTCTTGGCGTCGGTCGTTGCATTACCTGCGGTACTGGCAATGCTTGGACACAGGGTTGATAAGTGGAAAATCCGTCGCGGTGATTTGCAGCCTAAGGAGGCAGGTGCTTGGTCCTGGCTAGCAGCAAATGTAATGAAGCGCCCGGTAACAATCACGGTAATCACCATCACCGTTTTGTTAACGCTTGCCTCGCCAGCGCTAACTGCGAAATTTAGTCAAGTAGATGATCGAGTTCTGCCAGCAAGTAATCCAGCTGCAATCGCGTCAGATGAATTAAGAGTGCGATTTGAAAGTCAGGTTCCAATTGAAGTGCTGGTTCCAATCGGGGCAAGTACTGGACAAATAAGTGACTATGCACGAAAAATTGCCGCCGACGTAAATGTTGTTCGAGTTCTAACAAGTGATTCAATGATTCAAGGTGGCGAGGTAACTCCGATCCCAGTTGAACAAGGTGTGGCTGCTTCAGCTGCGCATCATCGAATAACGGTCTTCTCCGATGTGGAATCTCGCGATAAGAATGCCCAAGATTTAATAACTCGATTACGAGGTATTCCCACACCAGTTGAGGGAGTCCTAGTAGGTGGACAAGCAGCGATATTTACTGATTCGCAAAATGGCATTTCAGGGAACTTGCCTGCTGTACTTGGCTGGCTGGCATTAGCAACGTTTATCGTGTTATTCCTTTACACCGGAAGCGTGATTCTTCCAATCAAAGCGTTGATATTGAATGTACTCAGCTTGAGTGCCACTCTTGGATTACTTGTTTGGATTTTCCAGGATGGAAACGCCAAATGGCTTGTAGGTGATTTCACCGTTACTGGGTCATTGGATACTTCCACTCTGGTCTTGGTCGCGATTGTCGCCTTTGGTTTGTCAATGGATTACGAACTATTCCTACTTTCTCGAATTAAAGAAGAGCATGATGCTGGTGCGGGCACCATCGATTCCGTCACCGTAGGGCTGCAAAAGTCAGGACGAATAATTACCGCAGCAGCTGTACTCATTGCCATTGTGTTTGCGTGCTTTATAACCAGTGGTGTGACAAGTATTAAGATGCTGGGATTTGGAATTGCCTTTGCCATTATTTTGGATGCAACTGTAATTCGCGGCTTGTTAGTGCCTGCGTTAATGCGGATTGCTGGCGACTGGAATTGGTGGTCCCCGGCGCCACTGCGCCGACTTCATAAAAAGATTGGTTTGGCTCACTAATTTCCAATTGCTTACTTGCGTACTTTGTACCATGCCATCACAGCATCTGCCACAATGAAGTATGAGCGTTAATCAAAACTCAGAACTTCGAGTCAACCTGCAAAAATTCGCTTGGTTGTCCATCATTGTCAGCGTAATTGTTTTCGGAATGAAAATGGCCGCATGGTCTGTCACCGGGTCAGTTGGTTTACTTTCAGATGCCTTGGAGTCAACTGTAAACATTGTTGCTGCAGTTGTGGCACTGTTTGCGATTCGCGCAGCCATGAAACCAGCAGATGCAGTTCATCATTTTGGTCGAGGAAAAGCTGAGTATTTTTCTGCTCAGATTGAAGGTTTCATGATTTTATTTGCGGCGCTAATCATTGTTTACACCGCAGTTGAACGAATCATTAATCCAAGAGAATTGGAATCAATAGGTTGGGGTCTAACCATTTCAACCATCGCTGCGGTAATTAATGGTGGCACTGCAATGATTTTGCTGCGCACTGGAAAACAACATCGCTCACCTGCCCTAGTTGCTGATGGTAAACATTTACTTACCGATGTTTGGACTTCTGTTGGCGTAATCGTTGGTGTGGGATTGGTGGTACTCACGGGTTGGCAGCGTCTTGATGGCGTTGTTGCGTTAGCTGTTGGCTTGAACATTGTCGTAACGGGCGTAAGACTACTTCGCGCAAGCACTGCTGGTTTGATGGATAAGGCGCTTCCTGATGAAGATCACTTAAAAATTGTAGAAGTTCTTCAAAAGCACGAATCTGAAACTATTAAATTTCATGCGCTTCAAACGCGAGAAGCTGGCCGCGAACGTTTTGTATCAATGCATGTTTTAGTTCCGGGCGACTGGACAATCCAAAAAGGACACGACTTATCAGAAACCATTGAAGCTGAAATTAAAGCCTTGTTGGAGCACACAACAGTTTCCACGCATGTGGAGCCGCTAGAAGATGAGCGATCCTGGGCCGATGAGCCAGAAGGACAGCATCGCTGGATCTAATTTAAGTTGGCAACTTGCTGCGCAACTCGGCGCTCAGTAATGAATGACATAAACGGAACGGTGCCTGCGAGCATGATCAAAATAGTTTTAGTGAATGACCACTTCAATTTAGTGGACAACATAAATGTCGCAATTACGTAAATTGGGAATAAGTACCCATGAGCCATCCAAGCTGCCGCATAGAAAGCTGGTTCTGGGTTACCAATAACGCGAACTGAAATTAAAAATAATGTCAGAACTAGTAATACGGTTCCTACAACCAAGGCCATGATGCGATAGAACATCCATTGCTTTGCAAAATCTTTAGAGTGATTAGTCATGAGATAAGTCTCCAGTAATACCGGCCAGTTCGGCGTATTGGAGTTCATCTTTTGCAACCCGCACCCACATGAAGCCAACAATTACCGCAAAAAATATCCAGTTGAAGGTGTAGGCGACATTTCGCCAATTTAATCCTTGGACCGGTGGTTTCTCAAAAATTGGTTGCACACTAATTAAGCCTGGTGAATTTGAGGTCGCAACTAAGTAGCCATCATGGGCAATTGTTCGAGAATTTTCCACAATTAGGTTTGTAGTAAGCAGCGAAATACCGTTAACTAATTCCAAGCCGGGCACATCTTCACTTGGCTGCATAACTCCAGTAATCGTTTGTTCACCTGTTGCCAGTGGCACCAGTTGTGCGTTTTCGGTGAATCCTCGAACTACGCCAAGACTTGATCCGTCTGCCAGCTCCATGATGTCTACTACCCAAGTACCAACTGGTCCTATAAATTCGGCAGAATCTACTTGCCCAGAAGTTTCAGCCACCATGCCCGGCCCGTTTGAGATTCGATTCGGCAAAACAATTCGTTCACTCGGCTGCCATGTTCCAGAGACTTGTGTTGAAACTCCGACAGAGGAAATTGGTAAGTAATCTCGCAGTGGACTGAGCTCTGAAAAAGTTTTTTCTACTGAGCCAGCGTTTGGAACGTATACCTGTGCGCGCTCCCACTGCCAATTTGCAAGAGCAAGGCACGCTAAAAAGCAAAGCACACCAAGAACATGAGTTCTAATTAACCGTGCAGTGAAGTGCCTAATCATTGATACTTAACTTTCAGGTTCTTCCTGCTCAAAGTTCACTTTCTTTATGTGACGATTGAAACTGAAAAGTAAAAGAACTACTGCGATCGTCAAGAACAAGAAAACAATGCCACCAATAGGGCCTGGATTGACTGTGGTTGCGTCAAAAGATGTTGAGGATGGAAATGGCTCAGGCGAAATACTAGTTAGTGAATTCAAGAATCTAAACATTTATTCTCCTCGCAAGCCAGTAAAAAGGTCATCTTCTTTAGCAATCGTACCAATGCGCGAAAATGCAAGTTCAAAGTCTTCTGTCGGCCATATCTGTGCCATTTTATCAAGTGGAACTGCGAACCAACTTCCGTTTGGATCAATTTGAGTTTCATGTGCTTTCAATGCAGCTTCGCGTACCGTAAACCAATCTGCGCAATCTATGTGCGCTGTTGTCCGATCCGAAGTTAAGTCGTCATCTTCCCATTCGTCTAACCACTCTTGGTAAGGCGATTCAATTCCGAGCTCAATACAGGCATCATGCATTGCCTGAACTCGAACCTTAGAAAAACCGTGATGGTAATAAAGCTTGGCTACCACCCAGGGTTCAAGGTTGGAGTCATAATTTGGATCGGCTGCCTTTTCCCACGCGAACATCGAAACTTCGTGTGTGCGGATGTGGTCAGGGTGCGGGTAACCGCCTTTTTCATCATACGTTGTGACTACGTGCGGTCTAAATTCCCGCACTATGTCAACCAAAGGGGCACTTACTTGCTCAAGTGGTAAGTCTGCAAAGCAGCCAGTCGGAAGCGGCGGCTTTGGATCTCCATCCGGCCAACCAGAATCTTCAAATCCAAGCCAACGGTGTTGTACTCCAAGGATTTGCGCCGCACGATTCATTTCAGCTTTGCGCACTTCAAAAATTGAACGCTCACCCAGAGTAAATGCTGGATTCAAAATGTCTCCACGTTCACCACCTGTGCAACTCACAACCATGATTTCCACACCTTGGCTAACGTATTTTGCCGTTGAGGCTGCGCCCTTGCTGGATTCATCATCGGGATGTGCGTGCACTGCCAATAGGCGTAATGTCTCACCTGGAAGGGGCATTACAAATTGTGGATTCGACACATGTCTATTCTCCACTACTGCATACTTTTGAGCGAAACAAGGACAGCGCTAAGGATGAAGCGTTGGGGTATCGTGAAGTTACTATGCGAAATCAAACTGAGATCCCCCAGCATCTGCATGCTAGGTACGGTGTGCGCAAAAGTCGAACTGCGCCAATTCTGATTGGAATTTTAATTGCAGCAGTCGTCTCAGGCGGACTTGCTTTTGCAAATTTCCGGCAACAAAATCCAAGCGTTCGTGCTGACCTTTTAGCCTTTGAAGTAACTTCGCCTTCCCAAGTATTAGTGACTTGGGAAGTTTCCCGTGGCTCTCAATTAACTACTTACTGTGTCATTCGCGCACAAGATATTCGACGAACTGACGTTGGCTACGCAATCGTTCGCATCGCCCCTGGTAATGACTATAAACAAGTTACTTATCCCCTAACTACTAATGGTGAAGCCGTTCTCGCTGAAGTTTTGGGTTGCGCTAATACCGCGCAAATGCGAGTGCCACCACCAGATTTCCCACCAGGAGTCAAGATTCCAGAGCAAGTCGCGCCCGGAGTCGCCCCAACTAGCTAATTACGCGTAATCTCTATCAAGTGAACGAAGTATGGCTAACCCAAGATGCATTCGATCGACTCAAAGCTGAGTTAGAGAATCGAAGCGGCGCGCTGCGCGAGGAAATAAAAGCGCGCATTGCTGCGGCTCGGGAAGAGGGGGACCTCAAGGAAAATGGTGGTTACCACGCTGCGCGGGAAGAGCAAGGCAAAAATGAAGGTCGGGTGCGCCAGTTAACAAAAATGCTGGAGACTGCTCAAATTGGCACCCCAGAAATTGAAGAAGGAATTGTCTCGCAAGGGATGGTTGTAACTGTCAATTTTCCAGATCTTGATGATACGGAAACCTTCTTACTTGGCTCCCGCGAAGAGGCTGCCCACACTTCAATAGATGTTTATTCGCCTACTAGCCCAATGGGCGCAGCAGTTCTAGGCCAAGAAGTGGGCGCCGAGATTTCGTATGAAACTCCATCCGGAAAAACTCTTCGCATCATTATTGTTGCGGCTGAACTTTACGTTCCGTAATCACTAAACAATATCTTTAATAATTACTTATTACGAGTCTTGAAAGCGCGAACTGCCAACGGCGCAAAGATTGCTAGAAGTAAAAACGCATATCCAAATGCCATTTGAATTGGATATCGCTCTGGAAAAGAATCTCCAAGAAGTGGCGTTGGATTACCAAATAGCTGTCGCGCCGCTAAGGCCAAGCTGGAAACTGGATTCCAAAGCACGAATGGCTGCAACCATGTGGGCATTGTGGCAACTGGCGTGAAGATGTTAGATGCGAATGTGAATGGAAAAATCCACGCTAATCCTGCGGTTCCCGCAACTTCAGAGTTTGGCATGTGCAGTCCAATCCAAGCGCCAACCCAAGTGATTGCGTATGCAAAGACCGCAAACATTAAGTACGCAAGCGCAGCGTCTGCAAAACCGTTATTAATTCGCCAACCTACTGCAAGTCCAGTGAGGGAAAGAATTGTAATTACCAAAATATTTTGAAGTAAGGAGGCCAAGGTGTGGCCAGTTAGCACTGCTCCTGGCCGCATCGGTAAGGACCTAAAGCGATCCATAATTCCTTTACTTGCGTCTTCTGTGATTCCAACGGTGATTCCTGCAACTGCAAACATTACAGTTTGTGCCAATATTCCAGGAATTAAATACTCCCGATATCCAATTGCGCCACCTGAGCCGACATCAATTGCGCCACCAAAAACAAAAGCAAACAGCAGCACGAACATGACAGGTTGAATTAATGCAAAGAATAATGATTCTGGAACGCGTGTGATCTTAAGCAAGTGACGTCTAGACACTGCGATGCTGTCAGTGATTAACCAACCCAATGGTGGGCGCGGCGCCGTTTCTTGCGTTACTTTCAATGGAGTTTTTAGACTCATTGCTATCGCCTTGCCTTTCGTCCCCGACGACCCTTGGGTACATCAGGTGTTTGCGTTGCTTCCGTAACATGGCCAGTCAAACTTAAGAAAACATCGTCTAATGTTGGACGGCGCAGTGCAATGTCAGCAATCACAATTTTATTCTCATCAAGCTTTCGCACAACATCCACAATCGCTGTTGATCCACCTGAAACTGGAAGCAGCACAGTTTTAGTAACATCTTCGATGCTTGCTGGCGCAGAACCAATTTCCTTAATTAACTCAGCGGTCTTTGTTAAATCTGATACTGAATCAAGCACGATTTCGATACGATCGCCACCAACTTGGGACTTCAATTCATTAGACGTTCCTTGCGCAATCACATTTCCATGGTCCAAAACCACAATGCGATTCGCTAATTGATCTGCTTCTTCTAAGTATTGTGTAGTCAATAAAACTGTCGTGCCTTCTGCAACTAAGGCTTCAATAACTTCCCACATGCCTTGGCGACTGCGCGGATCAAGACCAGTAGTTGGTTCATCTAAGAATAAAACGTTTGGTTGTCCAATTAAAGAAGCAGCTAAATCAAGACGTCGACGCATACCGCCGGAATAACCTTTAATGCCACGATCTGCGGCGTCCGTTAAGTCAAAGCGTTCGAGCAGCTCAGCTGCTCGATTCGCAGAATCAAATTTACTTAAGTGAAACAGTCGACCAAATAACTCTAAATTTTCTCGGCCAGTTAAATACTCATCAACTGCTGCGTACTGCCCCGTTAACCCAATGATGTTTCGAACATCATCTTGCTGCGTTGCAACATTAAAGCCACCCACAATTGCTGAACCAGCATCTGCCTGAATTAATGTAGCTAGGATTCGAACGATTGTGGTTTTACCAGAACCGTTTGGGCCAAGTAGGCCTAAAACCGTGCCTTCTTCAACTTCTATATCGATACCATTTAGGGCAATTACTTCGCCAAATTTCTTGGTTAGTCCTGTTGCTTTTATTGCTAGCGCCATAGCGGTCTAAATCCTTACGGAATCTGATTTGATTCCCTTAACTTACCAGCAGGTACTTATTAACCCAGACCTTTTGCTGATGGCGAAACGAGCAGAATTAGATTGTTTGCGACTCTCATGCCAACATTGTCTAATGCAATCAGTATCACTTGACGACATTCATGATGCAGCACGTTTACTTGATGGTGTCATACGTCACACTCCATCACTTTCTGCTGGGTGGATTGAAAAGAAATATGGCATACCCGTTTCTTTCAAGTGTGAAAATTTGCAGCGCGCTGGTTCATTCAAGATTCGTGGAGCGTATAACCGCATTGCCCGACTTACTGAGCAAGAGCGATCCCGCGGTGTAGTTGCAGCTAGCGCAGGCAACCACGCACAAGGTGTTGCCTTAGCTGCTCAAATTCTTGGAATTCAAGCCACAATTTTTATGCCAGTCGGTGCTCCGCTACCTAAGTTGCAAGCCACTATCGGCTACGGCGCAACCGTGAAGTTTCATGGCGCGACTATTGATGAAACGTTATTGGCAGCTATTGAGTTTTCAGAACAGACTGGCGCAATTTTTATTCATCCTTTTGACCACGAACACATCGTCGCTGGTCAAGGAACTATGGGACTAGAGATCTTGGCGCAAAACCCTGATGTTAAAACTGTTGTTGTTTGCACAGGTGGCGGTGGACTGCTTGCGGGGACTGCGATAGCAATCAAGAGTCTTCGTCCTGACATAAAAGTAATTGGTGTGCAAGCCGAAATGGCAGCTTCCTATCCCCCATCACTTGCTGCTGGTTCCCCGCAAATGTTGCCAAAGATGGCAACTATGGCAGACGGAATTGCCGTTGGTAAACCTGGAGTTGTCCCGTTCAAAATAATTCAAGAACATGTTGATGAAATCCGAACAGTAAGTGAAGCGTCACTCGCACGCGCGTTGCTCCTAACTTTGGAGCGAAGTAAGTTGCAAGTTGAAGCAGGCGGCATTGCTGCCGTCGCTGCAATCTTGGATGATCCAGATTCTTTTGAGGGACCAGTTGTTGCAAGTTTGTCGGGTGGAAACATTGATCCGCTCCTGCTTAACCGAGTACTGCGAACAGGACTTGCAACCTCAGGACGATTCCTGATGGTGCAGGTGCGCCTGCGAGATCAGCCAGGTGCGCTTGCAACCTTGGTTTCTCTTATTGGTGGCCTGGGAACGAACATAATTCAAGTTTCACAGTCACATATGAATCCAGCGCTTGCCCTAAGTGAAGTAGATGTTGAGCTAGAACTTGAGACGCGCGGCTTTGAGCATCGTGACGAGATTCTAAATCGCATTATTAGCGCGGGCTTTGATGTGGTTAATCACTACTAATAATGCGAAATTTACTTGATCGATATTTTAGAGACCTGCCACGTGAAGTAGCGGTCCTTACTGCCGTTGCATTTTGTGTAGCCCTTGGCTTTGGCATAGTTGCCCCAATCATTCCGGTTTTTGCGCAAACTTTTGAGGTCTCTAATCTAGCCGCAAGCTCAGTAATCAGCGTCTTTGCGCTGATGCGCTTTCTTAGCGCTGCACCTAGTGGCTGGCTAGTCAACAAGATCGGTGAGCGCACCGTGCTTTGGACTGGACTTAGTATCGTCTCGATCTCAAGTGCCTTCGCAGGTCTAGCTCAATCTTTTGATCAACTAATTATTTTGCGCGGGATCGGTGGCACGGGATCTGCCATGTTCACTGTGTCATCCATGTCACTACTGCTACGAACTGTGGACGCCGCGCATCGAGGCCGCGCTGCAAGCACGTATCAAAGTGGTTTTTTGTTTGGTGGTTTAGCAGGTCCTGCAGTTGGCGGCCTAGTGGTTGCAGTAAGCATTCGGGCGCCATTTTTTGTTTATGCCGCAACGCTGGCAGCGGCCGCGACAACTGCCTACTTTGCGCTTCCAAAAGGCCTCGGACACCCAAGCAAAGATCAATCTGAGAGTTTTGAAAATCAAGATACTGCCATGCCATTAATGGCCGCACTTAAACTCCGGGCGTACTGGACTGCCTTGGTTGTGAATTTATCAAACGGTATGACGTCCTTTGGTTTGCGATCAGCACTGATCCCGTTGTTTGTGGTTTCGGTTTTACAGAAGAGTCCAGCAACTTCGAGTTACGGATTCTTAGCCACCAGCGTTGTGCAAGCCTCCTTTTTGTTGCCCGCTGGTCGAATGACAGATACCCGCGGCAGAAAACCAGCCATGGTTATTGGCACGTTGGCTTTAGTAGTTGCAATGATTTGCCTCGTAGCCAGCGAAACGTTAGCAGGTTTCTACGCTTCGATGATTGCAATGGGAGTGGGCGCAGCGTTCTTAGGAGCAGCGCCGTCAGCCGTCGTTGGCGACATCGTTGATGGTCGAAAGGGCGGACCTGTCGTTGCGACATATCAAATGATGAGCGACCTTGGCATAGTCGCTGGGCCATTGCTCTTTGGTTATCTTGCAGACTCCACTGGAGGATTTGCTTGGCCATTTATTGCTGGATTAATTGTGGCCAGCGCAACAAGTGTGATGGTTATGTTCATGCCCGAGACGCGTAAGCCCAAGTCCACTGAAACTTTAATTGCTTAGCGCAGTCATTTCAGGTAACAAAATCCCAGTGTGGGCATGACAGTCATAACCCCTTGGATTCTTAATTAGGTATTGCTGATGATATTCCTCGGCATACCAAAATTTAAATTGCGAAGAATCCGCTAACTCGGTGGTTATGGAATCAAACCCTTTGCTCTCAAGAAGTGAGTTGTAAGCATCGCGTGTTTGTCGAACCCAGTTTTCTTGTTCTGGGGTGTTCCAGTAAACCGCACTTCGATATTGCGATCCAACATCGTT
>JBDNJO010000114.1:0-43070 GCA_041687715.1 Candidatus Nanopelagicales bacterium | reverse complement strand
GCTGCAACTCTCGTCGCGAAGGCAAGTGGCGTGTAAGTCTCAAATGGTGCGTAGTTTGCGCCAGATGCACCGTAAGTATAGATTCCGTAATTTCCAATCGTTGACGTATCGAAAATAGTTGCATTTGCTGTGCTTAATAAGACATCGGAAACATTGAGGGTAATCGAAAATGTGCCATCTGCATTCAATTCAACGCCACCTGCAGCAGCTCCTCCAATTGTTGCTAAATTTGCAGCGAGTACCAACCAGTTAACTCTCGAGGAATCACTCTGGGCGCTCTTACGATTTCCAGATGGCGCGCTTACTGATGGTTTCCACACATCCTGAAACTTTCCAAAGGTGACGTAGAAACCACTAAAGGTCCCAGCAAGTGGTGGCCGGGTGCCATCGGTCAATGCTCCAGCAGCAACAAATCCCGATCCAGATATTGTGACCAGCTCACCATTTGGGTTTAGTCCAGCTGTTTTTGTGACTGTAATAGTTGGACTTCCTGGCGCAGCTTGAGATGCTGCTGGCGTGGCAGCAATACCGGAAATAACCAAGCTCAACGTGACAAAAATCTTGGATGCAGAGGAAATCGAATTGCGAATGTTCATTAGTACTCCTTGTTTTCTATTTTGTTTTCTATTTTTTAAATTTGATAGGAACGATTACATCGGCTTTGCGATTAGAGGAATTTGTGTGATCGGCACGAGTTACAACCGCACACCTCACAACAGTGCAGTCGACGTTACCGATGTAGCGGGAAATCGTTACAGTTTGTGAAAAGCCGCCTGATTTATTAAATGGTTTTGCAAGTGACTTACCGTAGGCCGGCGGATTTGATGAGATCCAGATCGAACCGGTGGATTCACCGACGGTATTCACGCCACCGCCACAAGGCCCAGGCATCTCGCCTTTGGCATTGACCACACAAAACGCTAAGTAGATGCCGATTTTTCTGTTGAATTTTTTTCCAACTACTTTTACTTTCTGACCATCTTTTACTGTGGTGGTTGAAACCGTGAGGGTTTGACCCTTGGGTCCTTTAACAGTTTTGCCTGCAATTGCAGCCTGCGCAGACGTGGTAAAAATCATCGAACCAAGCAGGAAAGTTGTTGCGGTAGTGATCACCCATTTTTTATTCACATAGCGAAAGTACTAAGAAATTCGAAAGTCACCCTGACACCATGTCAGTACTTTAAGGGTCCTTACGGGACACTAGACAGGTGAAGTTAGTAAATTGCTTTCCAAAATCAGTATTGCTGATGGCGGTTCTCGTGCTTGCAACTGGATGTAGCTCGCAAGTGGCCACCGACGTTCCATCAGCTAAACAACTAGATCTGCAATGTTTAGCGGCGCAAGCCCCATTGCCAACACCGAACCCCCAGCTTCCAGGATTAGGAGTATCACTTTCCGAAACTGAAGTTGCCATCGAGTCGGTGGCTCGAATCATTACAGTGGCACCGGGAACAGCAGAAATTGTTTGGTCATTGGGATTAGGTGATTCTATAGTGGGAAAAGATTTAGTTAGTGTTTTTCCAAACTCAGATTCAATCGTTACCGTGAACCCGGGCCACGAACTGGCATTAGAAACTGTGCTTTCACTTAAGCCAACAGTCGTGATCGCAGATTCCAGTGGTGATAGTTCGGTGGAACTTGAAAAGTTAGTTGAGCTTGGAATTCCTGTGGTCGTAATACCGGATGCAACTTCGTTAGCTGAAATTAATCCCAGAGTTAATTCAGTTGCTAGGGCGCTAGGTGTCATTGACGCGGGGAATTCCTTAACGAACCAAATCGACGCGAAACTAAAAAATGTCACATCAGTGGCGTCTTCAGAATTACGCATCGCATTTCTTTACCTTCGCGGTAATGCTGGAATATATTTAATTGGTGGTGAAGGTAGTGGGGCAGATTCAATGATCACCGCCTTAGGCGCAACTGACGTAGGAACCCAACTTGGTATCGCAGGCTTTGCTCCACTCACTGCGGAGTCGCTCGCAAAAGCAAATCCAGATGTAATTCTCGTCATGAACAAGGGCTTGGAGTCGGTGGGCGGAATTGAAAAACTAATCACACTGCCGGGAGTATCAAGTACTGCAGCAGCAAAAAACAGAGCAATTATTCAAGCGGACGATCGTGCCTTACTATCCTTTGGACCGCAGACCCCAAATGTGATTTCCTGCTTGGCAAATCAATTGGCTCAAGTGGTTACTACTTCCTCATGATCAAAATTAAACCGGGACTTCTGATTGCAATCCTGTCCTTGTTAGTTGCCAGTGCAATAGTGGCAAATCTATCTTTTGGAGCATATCAACTATCGCTCTCTCAAATTTGGCAATCACTTTTTAGTTCGCGTGGCACTGATGCAATTTCAGATTCGGTACTACTTGACATTAGATTGCCAAGAATCATTCTTGGATTAGCGATTGGAATTGCACTAGCTGGCTCAACTTCACTGATGCAAACGTCAATGCGCAATGTTCTTGCAGATCCAGCGCTATTGGGATTGGCTGCAGCGTCTGCTCTTGGCGTCGTTGTTGCCTTAGTTTTTGGCTATGATTTTGGAAGTTTTGCTGCATTTGTATTCGCGTTAATTTTTACAGTACTTGCCTTTTTACTTTTGTTAGTGGGTCATTTTGGTGGAAGAAAAGCAGCATCACAAAATACTTTGATCATCGGAGTGGCTTTAGGGTCACTATTTCTTGGGGTACTTGGAATCTTGGCTACCACACTTGATAACCCACAACTTCGATCAATGGCGCTTTGGAGTTTTGGCTCACTCTCCTTAGCAACGCAGACAACTGCAAACGTTTCCTTGGTTGCTTCACTTGCTGGCTTATTACTTGCTTGGCTGATCGCACCAAAATTGGATTTACTTTTACTTGGGGAAAGGGCCGCCAGCTTACTTGGAGTTGAGACTAGAAAAATCAGAATGTTTGCGTTGCTACTGATCTCACTCTTAGTTACCGCTGCAGTATTCGGGGCAGGAGTAATTGCTTTCCTTGGACTTTTTTCAGTAACAATTGCCCGCGTATTGGTTGGACCTAGACATCGAGTGCTCCTTATAACAAGTGCTCTGATATCAGTTTTAACAATTTTGGTATGCGATCTCCTTGCCAGAACAGTTGCAGCACCGATGGATTTACCAATTGGATTCTTTACCTCATTAGTTGGGGCGCCAGTTCTAATTACAATTTTGCTTCGGAGTAAAAGTGAGTCATAGTCCAGCATTAAAACTCACCAACGGAGTAGTTACCCGGGCTAATAAATCTCTCGTGTCTGACATAAACATCGAATTTCTTTTGGGCGAAATAAATCTTTTGACTGGCCCCAATGGTTCTGGCAAAAGTACGCTACTCCTCGCACTTTCCGGTGAAAAGTTTCTTAGCTCAGGCACGCTTGAATTAAGTGGCATTCCAATTGCACAGATCTCGAAGCGTGATCAACGAAAAAATCGCTCTTTGATGCTGCAAAAAGATGAGGCAATAGATCAATTGAAAGTAATGGACGTCCTTGAATTAATGGACTCCAATACCCAAAAACTGGCACACATAAGTAAATTTATTTCCAGAATGGTTCCAGAAGAAATTATGGCAAAAATTATTAGTGAGCTTTCGATAGGGCAACGAACTAGAGTCTTTCTTGCAGGTGCTGCTGCGCAGGATGCGAAGCTGATGCTCCTCGATGAACCAACAGCTGGCTTGGACATTCAAGCGACTACGCAGCTTGCAACATTTCTATTGGAGCATGTAAAGAATGGATATTCAGTTTTGATAGCCACACATGATGAACACCTAAGAGAGATAGCCAATCGTGAATTCCGAATTCACGACAAAAAATTGACTCTACGAAATCTTTAGTACTTTACTTTTTCTAGGTTTTATTAATTCCTGCACCATTGCGATTCCAATCAAAACCACAATCGCTCCAACAGGTTCATACCAATGCAACTTTTCTTTCAAGAGGATAACTCCAGCCAACGTTGAAACAACAGGTATGGAGTAAGTAACGGTTGACATAGCAATTGCGCCAGCGCGCTCAACAATAACAAATGCAATTACCAGTGCTAATCCAGTTCCCAAAACACCGAGTGCAGTGATGGCCAACATCCCAGTGATTGGCCAAGAGGTAATTTCGTGTGGTGAGGCAATCGCAAAGATTGCGCAGATTCCAGCACCAATAGTTAGTTGCGTAGCAACGGCGCTGATTGGATCAAGATTCATCGGCGTGATTATCTTTCGTGTCCAAATTGCCGAGAACGCGTATCCGATCGTGCAAAGTCCACATGCCGTGTAAGCAAACCAATTTGCTTGGAAGTTAACGTCCCAAACACCGAGTAGCACTAACAAACCAAGAAATCCGAGAAGTAATCCACCAACTCGAAACTGTGTCAGTTTTTCTGAAGGCAGTATTAACACTGCCAAAATTGCAGTCCAAAGAGGCATTGTGGAATTAAGTAGACCAGCAGCGATTGAAGAGATGTATTGAATTGCCCAAGCAAAAATAGCGAAAGGTATCACTTGAGCACAAACTGCGATTAGAGCAAGATGCTTGACTGCTGGACCACGCACGATAAATTTTCGGCGCGTAACTACAACCATTGAAATCAGGGCAAGTGCGCCAAATCCCATTCGGGCAAAAGTTTGTTCATATGGATCAAGGAAACTGCTAGCAACCTTGATGAAAAAGAATGAGAAGCCCCAAATTGTGGTGAGCAGCAACCAGAGTAAGAGCCACTTTTTAGTTGGCTCAGGGGAAGAAGTCACGTGCCTATCTTGTCGCACTGACTCTTACCACTAAGACATGACACCCCGAGATCGGGGGTGATCGGATTTTGTAGCGGCTACGGTTTAGCATTAGTGATGTGAACGAAGCAATGCGCGCCCTATCAGCTGACAACTCAGGAGTACTGCCTGAGCGGGAACAGCAGATTTTGGAATTCGAGCGTCATTGGTGGAAATTTGCCGGAGCTAAAGAACAAGCGATTCGCGAGCAGTTCGATATGTCTGCAACGCGTTACTACCAAGTCTTAAATGCGTTGATAGATCACCCGCTAGCACTTGCTTTTGATCCAATGTTGGTTAAGCGCTTGCAACGTATGCGCGCAGCTCGTCAACGCGCACGCTCAGCTCGTCGCTTGGGTATCGAACTTAAGAACTAGGTGTTAGCCATGACTGGCAGACAAACTTTCAATCAAAAAGTAACCATCCCATTGGTCGTTATATTGACTACGGTTTCTGGTTTGTTTTTTGTTGGCAACGCACTCTGGAAATCTGGCTCGGATCCAGTTGCGCAACCCGCAGTCGAAGTTAGTGCGACTTCACAGCCGATAAATCCAGTGCCAGGACCAAGTTCTGATGCTTTCGATGACCCAAATCTTGATGTCATTGGTCGATTGCCAGTCCTAGTTTTTAATGGCACCGAGACACCAGGCTTAGCAAAATCAATGAGCGATGAACTTGCGATCGCTGATTGGGTTGTTGAAGGAACCGCAAACTGGACCGGTCAGCCCGTAACTGAGACTACGATTTTTTATCCAACAGATGGACTTAGTTCAGCTGAAGAATTAGCAACTCAGACTGGCGGAGTTCTAGTTGAAGCAAGCGCAGAAATGAGTAAAACCGCGCTGACTTTGGTGATTTTTAAATAGTTAAGCCTGCTCGCGACTCCCTTGGGGTAAGCCTTGGATTTTGCTTAAATTGCTTTTTTTCCCACTCCTGATAAAGTTTTGAAACGGTCGTGGTTTACCACTACCAAAAACTAAATAACCTCATCCAGAGGGGCAGAGGGAACGGCCCGTTGAAGCCCCGGCAACCACCGCATAACCATAAGGTTTGCGCCACGGTGCCAATTCCGGCTGAGAACAATGAAATGTTCTTGGGCAGATGACGAAAGGCAAGTTGTTATATGTCGCTAACCATAGATCGAATAGATACTGCGCCGTTTGGTGCCGCAACTCACTTGGTTTGTCGCGCTTGTGGAGCACACGCAAAGCTAGGCGCTGATTACTCCTGTTGGGAATGCTTTGGTCCACTTGAAGTTGCCTACGACTTTGGCACGATCACGCGGGAACAAATCCAATCAGGTCCCTTTTCAATTTGGCGTTACGCTCCACTTTTGCCAGTTCCTGCAAACATTGCGGAATCCCGAAATTTAGCGCCAGGTATGACTCGGCTGCATCGTGCTGATAATTTAGCGAAAGCCCTTGGCATCACCGGAACACTTTGGGTCAAGGATGACAGCGGTAATCCAACGCACTCATTCAAAGACCGTGTTGTTGCAGTCGCACAAAGTGCCGGAATCCAACTTGGTTTTAAAACTTTGGCCTGCGCCTCAACTGGAAACTTGGCCCACGCAGTTGCCGCCGCAGCCGCGAGAGCTGGCCAAAAATCTGTAGTGCTCGTGCCCTCCAATTTGGAACAACACAAGATTCAAGCAACTGCGGCGTACAACGGCCATGTCATTGGTATCGAAGGAAATTACGATGACGTAAATCGGCTATGTGGCGAACTCATCGGGGAAGCAGTTTCTGCAAACTGGGGATTTGTGAATGTGAATCTGCGTCCGTATTACGCAGAAGGCTCAAAGACAGTTGGATATGAAATAGCAGAGCAACTTGGCTGGCGCCTTCCCGATCAAGTTGTTATCCCAGTTGCATCAGGAGCCCTGCTTACCAAAGTAGATAAAGGCTGGCGCGAGTTTGTGAAACTTGGATTAGTTGAAGATCGACCTTGGCGAGTGTTTGGCGCGCAGGCAACAGGATGCAACCCTGTATCAACTGCGTGGGCAAATGGCCAAGAAGTTGTTCGTCCGGTTAAGCCAGACACCATTGCCAAGTCACTTGCGATTGGTAATCCAGCTGATGGACCGTATGCCCTTGATGCAGTTCGTCGCACTAACGGCGCAGTTGGCGATGTCACTGATGACGAAGTCGTTGAAGGCATTCGATTGCTTGCCGAATGCGAAGGTATTTTTGGTGAGACTTCCGGTGGCGTAACAGTTGCAGTAACACGCAAGTTATTAGCGCAAGGCTTGTTAGATCCAACAGCTGAAACGGTAATCGTAAATACTGGTGAAGGACTAAAGACCCTTGATGCAGTCGCAACAGGAAATGGTTTCTCTGCAACAATTTATCCCAATGTCGAATCCGTCGCAAAAGTAATTGAAGGTGCATGATGAGCGTTACAGTCCGAGTCCCAACAATCCTGCGAGCATATGTTGGCGACCAGTCAACCGTTGAAATAGAGCCGAACCCAGAAACTCTGCAAGGCGTTTTAGATGCCCTAGAAGCTATGGCCCCTGGAATTTTGCAGCGCGTGATTTCCGATACGGGAGAGCTTAGACGATTCGTCAATGTCTATGTAAACGATGATGACGTTCGATTCTTGGATGGTTTAAACAGCCCAACTCCAGCCGGAGTGAGCGTATCTATCGTCCCTGCGGTTGCTGGCGGATAAATCCATATTTTGGCCCAAATTCTGTAAGTTAAAATGACTATCTACGGCGATTTTGTGGAAAGTGGCAAATCTGGCTAGCAATAGTGGCGTAGTGTTATTAATGGTCGAAGGCAAGCAATTCGTTAGAGAGCAAGACTCGAAGACAAAGATTCGCGAGCACGATGCGAACTCTCACCTTGGTGGGCAGGGAGCAAGACCCGAAGCGGCAAACGTCGCTTCGACCCATTAAGAAAAGAGATGCCATGTTAGGCACAGTCAAGTGGTTCAACCAGGAAAAGGGCTATGGCTTCGTAGAAGTTGATGGCACTGATCGCGATGTATTCCTTCACTACTCAGCAATTGAAGTAGACGGATTCAAGACCCTGGAACAGGATCAGCGAGTTGAGTTTGAAATCGGCGAAGGCCCAAAGGGTCCTCAGGCAGAACACGTCCGCCCAGTTTAATTAACTCAGTAAAACAAAAGACCCGGTTTACGCCGGGTCTTTTGTTTTGTCTAAAAGCTCGAGTCTGGGGTTCCTGCGTTTCTACTTGCACCGCGAAATAGGCTGGGGTCATGTCAGATCGCGATGAACTCCGCCAACAAATTATCGATAAAGCAGTTGTTCACGGAAAAGTAATTCTTTCCAGTGGCAAGGAGGCTGACTACTACGTCGACCTGCGCCGAGTAACTTTAGATTCCCAGGCCGCGCCAATAATTGGTCGCGTGATGCTCGAGTTAACTAAAGATTTAGATTTTGACGCAGTAGGTGGCTTAACACTTGGCGCCGATCCAGTTGCAACGGCCATGTTGCACGCAGCTGCTGCCCAAGGTCGAAACTTAGATGCCTTCGTAGTTCGCAAAGCAGAAAAAGCACATGGTTTACAGCGACGCATTGAAGGACCAGATGTTAAGGGTCGCCGGGTGCTTGCCGTAGAAGACACCAGCACAACAGGTGGCTCAGTATTAACTGCGGTGGAGGCACTTCGGGAAGCTGGCGCGGAAGTTGTTGCAGTAGCAGTAATTGTGGAACGCGCCGCAGCACCCGCAGTTGAAGCGGCTGGGCTCAAGTATCTCTATGTCTACAACTTGCCTGACTTAGGTTTGTAGATCTTTTTAGTTAAGCCTTAGCTCTGCGGTGTTTTACGAATTCGAACAGGACTGGTAACAAGCTAATGCCCACTATGCCAAGGGTGACGAGTTCAATGTTGTCCGCAACAAATGGGATTCCACCGAAAAAATATCCAGCAAGCGTCAGCGATACAACCCAAAGAATGCCACCGATTGTGCTGTAAGTTGCGTAGATCTTAAAATTCATGCGGGCTATGCCAGCCATGCCAGTAATCACTGGTCGCACAACTGGAACGAATCTTCCAAGCACAATTGCCCGGGGACCGTGTTTTTCAAAAAAGTTTTGGGTTACAACTACGTACTCTTGCTTAAAGATTCGAGAATCAGGTCGCTTAAAAAGTTTTGGTCCAAATTTTGCGCCAGTCCAATAACCAAGTAAGTTTCCCAAAATCGCAGCAATAGACATTCCCACTATCGCGACCCAAACGGGAGCCGAGATAAATCCAGTGGCCAGCAGAACTCCAACAATAAAAAGCAATGAGTCACCTGGTAGAACCAGGCCTATGAATAGTGCGCACTCAATCACCAAAATCCCGCAGGCAACAATGAGCGCCAAACTGCCAAATCCTTTGAGCAATCCCTCAGGATCAAGAAATCCAGCGGCTTGTATGGCTGTTGCTATTTGAAAATGGGTAGTTGCAATCACTCTATGACTTTACCCGTGGCACAATGAAGACGTAGGTAGCGGCAATGCCAAAGCCAAAAATTTTTTAACTAGGAGCGTAAATTATGCCGATTGCTAGCCCAGAGGTTTACAACGAAATGCTAGATCGGGCCAAAGCAGGCGCTTTTGCTTATCCAGCAATTAACTGCACGTCCTCCCAAACAATCGTTGCTGCAATTCGCGGTTTCGCGGAAGCGCAGTCGGATGGCATAGTTCAAGTTTCTTGGGGTGGCGCCGAGTTTGCTTCAGGTCAAGGCGTTAAAGATATGGTCATTGGCGCAGTTGCACTCGCTGAATTTGCCCACGCCGTGGCAAAGGGTTACGGCGTAAATATTGCATTGCACACTGATCATTGCCCAGCAGAAAAACTAGATGGATTTATGCGTCCTCTTGTCGAAATTTCTGCAGAGCGAGTAAAGAATGGACAAGAACCATTGTTTCAATCCCATATGTGGGATGGCTCAGCAGTTTCCATGAAAGAGAATTTGGCAGTATCTGATGAAATGTTGGACAAGTGCGCTGCAGCTCAAACTGTTTTAGAAATCGAAATTGGTGTTGTGGGCGGCGAAGAAGATGGCGTTGAGGCTTCCCATGATGCAAAGTTGTTTTCAACTCCAGAAGATGCCTTGGCTATGGCCGATCGGTTAGGCCTAGGTGAGCGTGGCCGGTATCTAGTGGCCGCAACTTTTGGAAATGTGCATGGGGTTTACAAGCCAGGAAACGTGCTGCTAACACCAGGAATCCTCAAGGAACTGCAGGACGCCGTGCAAGCCAAGCACAACACTAAAGACAAGCCACTTGATTTAGTTTTCCACGGTGGATCTGGTTCGTTACTTTCAGAAATTCGTGAATCACTTGACTATGGCGTAATCAAAATGAACATTGATACTGACACGCAATACGCATTTACTCGTCCCGTGGTAGATCACATCTTTAAAAATTACGATGGTATCTTGAAAATAGACGGTGAAGTCGGAAATAAAAAGATTTATGATCCGCGCGCGTATGGAAAAGCAGGTGAAGCGGGTATGGCTGCTCGAGTGGTTCGTGCCTGCGAAGACCTTCGCTCTACTGGAACGCAGATCAAGTAATGAGTATTGGACAAGATTTGTTAGATGGACCGCCACCTACTTTGTTGCCAGCCGATACGCGAGCATCCAGCGCGCTACTTGCAGGCGAAACACCGGAACAAGTTGCTGCGAAATTCCCAGATGCAAGTTTTGCTTGGGCGGTTCTCGCTGACCAAGCCTGGAATGAAAAACGCGTAATTGAGTCGTATGCGTTTGCGCGAGTTGGATACCACCGCGGCCTGGACTCGCTTCGAAAGAATGGTTGGAAAGGCTTTGGTCCCGTGCCATGGAGTCATGAACCAAACCAAGGTTTCCTGCGCTGCCTAAATGCTTTGGCGCGCGGCGCGAATGAAATTGGTGAAAGCGCAGAAGCCACTCGTTGTGCGCAGTTTTTAACGGACTGTGACCCGGCAGCGACGCAAGCTCTAGCCGAGTAATGGACTTCCATAAATAAGGACTAGCCTTATCTAGGTTCATCGAGATGTAAGGGGAATTGCCATGCCTGCCGTAGTGCTAGTTGGTGCTCAATGGGGAGACGAAGGTAAAGGTAAGGCGACCGATCTGCTTGGCAGTCGAGTCGACTACTGCGTTCGCTATCAGGGCGGAAACAACGCAGGTCACACTGTAGTAATTGGCGAAAAGAAGTTTGCGCTGCACTTGCTGCCCAGTGGCATCTTGACTCCAGAAGTTATTCCAGTAATTGGCAACGGCGTTGTTATTGATGTTGCGGTTTTGTTCGAAGAAATCGATGGCTTAGAAGCGCAAGGAATTAACACCTCGAATTTATTAATCAGTGCTAATGCGCATTTGATCACGCCGTATCACGTAACGCTAGATAAAGTCACTGAGCGCTTCTTGGGTAACTCCAAGATCGGTACTACTGGACGAGGAATCGGCCCATCGTATGCCGACAAGACTTCACGCCTTGGTATTCGAGTCCAGGACCTCTTTGATGAAAAAATCTTGCGTGCCAAAATCGAAGGCTCCTTGCTTAGCAAGAATCAAGTTTTAGTTAAGGTGTTCAATCGTCGCGCAGTAACCGTTGATGAAGTTGTAGAAAATTTAATGGAGCATGCGGAACGCCTGCGTCCATACGTTGCAGATACCTCCTTATTACTCAATCGCGCATTAGCTGAAAACAAAGTTGTACTTCTTGAAGGTGGACAAGGCACGCTTCTTGATGTGGACCATGGAACTTATCCATTCGTAACTTCAAGTAATCCGACTGCTGGTGGCGCTTGCGCTGGTTCCGGAATTGGACCAACAAAGATTACTGGTGTGGTTGGAATCTTGAAGGCCTATACAACGCGAGTAGGTTCTGGGCCTTTCCCAACAGAACTTCTTGATGAAGATGGCGAGAAGCTGCGCACTATCGGCGGCGAACGTGGCGTTACAACAGGTCGGCCGCGTCGTTGTGGCTGGTTTGATGCACCGATTGCTCGCTACGCAACTCGTATCAATGGCCTAACGGACATCTTCTTAACAAAACTTGATGTGCTAACTGGCTGGGAAAAAATTCCAGTATGTGTTGCATACGAAATTGACGGTAAGCGAACTGAAGAATTGCCAATGACACAGACGGAATTTCATCATGCTAAGCCAATTTATGAAATGCTTCCGGGTTGGTCAGAAGATATCAGCGGCGCAAAGACTTTAGAAGATTTGCCAGCTAATGCGCGTTCCTACATCAAATACTTGGAAGAAATCAGTGGTACCCCGATTTCAGCTGTTGGTGTTGGCCAAGACCGAAACGCCACGATTAGCATCAGCGATTTGCTTCGCAAGTAAACTGTGAAAATTTCCGCCACCCAAAATAAGTTTGGCGATCCGATTGGTTTTGCAGTTGGTGAAGTTACCCGCCCGCAACTTCCGGATGAAGCAATAAAACTTTCAGGTCAATATTGTTATTTGGAAGCGCTAGATTCGAACAAACATGCAGCGCAACTTTATGCGGCCTTTTCCTTAGATACTGATGGCCGGCTTTGGACTTACATGCCGCAAGGACCATTTAATAACGAAGCCGAGTACCGCACATGGATTGAAGGTGCCCAGCACAAAGGCGATCCATTTTTTTACGCAATCATTGATATCGAATCCAATAAAGCAGTTGGCGTTGCTTCCTATTTACGGGTTGATCCAAATTCCAGTTCGATCGAAGTTGGATGGATCACATACTCGCCATTAATCCAACAGAAGCCAATCGCAACCGAAGCCATGTTTCTAATGATGAAGAATGCTTTTGACATGGGCTACCGCCGGTATGAATGGAAATGTAATTCCTTAAATGCCCCTTCAATAAGCGCAGCGATGCGGCTTGGCATGTCATTCGAGGGACTGTTTCGCCAAGCCACCATGGTTAAAGGCCATAATCGCGATACCGCCTGGTTTGCCATTCTGGACCGAGATTGGCCGGTCGCCCAGGATGCATTTGTGGCCTGGTTAGATCCAGAAAACTTTGATGACTTAGGCCAGCAACGACTGCGGCTCTCTGATTTAACTGCGCCAATTGTGGAATCTCGCTGGCCAAGTCTGAATGTTCAAGTGCAGCACTAAGTCCGTCGGCTCCCGAAGTTGCCAAAAGGCGTAGCATTAACTAGACCACTTGGTAATAGGAGTTGTGATAGCCATGGAAGCTAATACTGTTCGCGGTAAAGAAGTTTATGACTTAGACCGCAGTCACGTTTTTCACTCTTGGAGTGCCCAGGGTCCATTTAACCCGATGGTTATTCAAGGTGGCGAAGGCTCCTATGTTTGGGATTATGACGGTAACCGTTATTTAGATTTTTCAAGCCAGTTGGTAAATGTAAACATTGGTCATCAACATCCAAAAGTTGTTAAGGCAATTCAAGATCAAGCAGGTAAGTTAGCAACAATTGCGCCGCAGCATGCAAATGACATGCGTGGCGAAGCCGCAAAGCGTATTGCAGATTTATCGCCAGACCACATGAACAAAGTTTTCTTCACAAACGGTGGCGCTGATGCTGTTGAAAATGCAATTCGCATGGCGCGCATTCACACTCGTAAGCACAAAGTACTTTCGTTTTACCGCTCCTACCACGGCAACACCGGCTCAGCCATCAATGCAACCGGTGATCCACGACGTTGGCCAAATGAATTTTCAGCAGGACACGTTCACTTCTTCGGTCCACACCTGTACCGAACAAGTTTCTGGTCGCAAACGCAGGAGCAAGAGTCTGAACGCGCACTTGCTCACCTAGCAGAAGTAATTAAGTATGAAGGCCCAAACACCATTGGTTCAATCATCATTGAAACAGTAGTTGGCACTGCAGGTGTTTTGATTCCGCCTCCGGGTTACCTTGAAGGTGTTCGCAAACTTTGTGATGACTTTGGCATCATTCTGATTCTGGATGAAGTCATGGCTGGCTTCGGTCGAACCGGTGAATGGTTTGCTTTTGACGCTTTTGATGTCAAGCCCGATCTTGTTGTTTTTGCCAAGGGTTCAAACAGCGGTTACGTTCCAGTGGGCGGCGTTGTTATTAGTGATGAAATTGCAGCATCATTTGATACTCAAGTTTTCCCAGGCGGACTAACTTATTCTGGACACCCACTTGCAACTGCTTCCATTGTTGCAACTATCGATGTCATGAAGGAAGAAAAAATTGTTGAGAATGCCAAGCACATTGGCGAGAACATTCTCGGTCCAGGACTACGAGAGCTTGCTGATCGCCACAAGATCATTGGTGAAGCGCGTGGCAAGGGTGTTTTCTGGGCTCTTGATCTTGTTACCGATCGCGAGACCAAGGAAATGGTGGCGCCGTATGGTGGCACCTCACCTGCGATGGCAGAACTTGTTGCATCTTGCAAGAAAAATGGTTTGATGCCATTCACTAACTACAACCGACTACACGTGGTACCGCCATGCAACGTTAGTGAAACTGAAGCTAAAGAGGGCCTAGCCATTCTTGATGAAGTTTTCGCTGGTCTAGGAAAGTTTTACACCGGAAAGTAAGTCTCAAGTTAGAAATCCCAAGCCTGGATGAAAATCCAAGCTTGGGATTTTCTTTCATATGGCCATAAGCAATAGGCTTAGGAAAGTGTTAATCTTGGTTATAGGTCAAGGTGCAAGAGAGCACGCCATAACCCAAACCCTGCTGCGGGATCCCGATGTGCAAGTAATTTGCGCTCCAGGAAATCCTGGAATTGCAAAAATCGCAAAAATTGCAACCGTTGACATTACAGACACCAAATCCATTATTTTGTTAGCCAAAAAATTTGATCCAGACCTGGTTGTAATTGGCCCAGAAGCCCCGTTGGTTGCAGGCGTAGTTGATGAGTTAACCCAGGCTGGATTTTTAGTCTTTGGTCCAAATAAATCTGCAGCGCATCTCGAAGGCAGCAAGGCATTCGCAAAAGAAATTATGAATTCCGCAGGTGTGCCAACTGCAGTTAGTTATTACTGCACTTCAAAATCTGAAGTCGAATTAGCGTTACAGGAATTTGGCGCTCCATATGTGGTTAAAGATGATGGCTTAGCCGCAGGCAAAGGCGTGGTTGTGACTGCCGATAAAGAGCAAGCACTCAATCATGCGCTTTCGTGTATTGAAAGTCGCGTTGGCGGCGCGGTTGTCATCGAAGAATACTTAGATGGACCAGAAGTAAGCCTTTTTGGTGTCAGTGATGGCACCACGATTATTGCGCTTACTCCGGCGCAAGACTTTAAACGCGTTGGCAATAATGATGCAGGACCTAACACGGGTGGCATGGGTGCGTACTCACCACTTCCCTGGGCACCGAAAAGTTTCGTAGCCGATGTAACCAAATCCGTTTTGCAGCCAATGATTGACGAAATGCAGCGCCGAAACATTCCGTTTGTCGGCTTATTATTTGCTGGGTTAGCTATTACTAAAAATGGAATCAGAGTTATTGAATTTAATGCTCGATTTGGTGATCCAGAAACCCAAGTCGTACTGGCGCGCTTGGAATCTTCCTTGAGTCAATTATTAATGTCAGCAGCAACTGGAAAATTGGCACAGCTACCAGCATTGAAGTGGAATTCTGCGTCAGCAGTAACAGTGGTGATGGCAGCCCAGGGTTACCCAGAGTCCCCAGTTTCTGGGGCAGTTATATCGGGAATAACACAGGCAGAAAATCTAGGGCTGTCAGTTTTCCATGCCGGTACCAAAATTACTGACCAAGGTGATATCGCTGTAAGTGGTGGCCGAGTCTTGAGTGTTACCGCCACGGGCAAGGACTTAAGTGATGCGCGTAGCCAAGTTTATGGTGGAGTTGAGAGAATTAAGTTTGACGGCGAACATCATCGAAGTGACATTGCACTTATAGCAGCGCAAGCTGAGCAAGAATTATTTGACAACAAATTGGGAGTGGAAAATTGAGTAAGCCAAACATCCCGAATGTACTTGCTGATCGATATGCCTCGACATCGATGGCACAAATCTGGTCGCCAACTAACAAAATTATTTTGGAACGCAAGCTTTGGATTGCAGTACTGCGCGCTCAAAAGGATCTTGGTATCGAAGTTCCTTCAGGAGCGATCGAGGCTTATGAAAAAGTTATTGACAACGTTGACTTAGCCAGTATTGCCAAGCGCGAGAAAGTTTCTCGTCATGATGTGAAAGCCCGCATCGAAGAGTTTTGCGCGCTAGCTAGCCACGAGCAAATTCATAAAGGCATGACAAGTAGAGATTTAACTGAGAATGTTGAACAGCTTCAGGTACTAGCTAGCTTGCAGTTGATGCGCACCAAAGCAGTTGCAGCAGCTGGAGTTCTTGCAGAATTAGCGGTTCGGTATACCGATGTTGCACTAACTGGTCGAAGCCATAACGTAGCTGCGCAAACTACAACTCTCGGTAAACGATTCGCTTCCGCAGCTGACGAATTACTAGTAGCGATTGCACGTCTTGATGATTTGATTAAGCGATACCCATTGCGCGGGATTAAAGGACCTGTTGGAACTGCGCAAGACATGCTTGATTTATTGGACGGAGATTCCTCGAAATTAGCGGATTTGGAATCGCGAATTGCAAATCACCTAGGTTTTACAAATATTTTTACCAGCGTTGGTCAGGTTTATCCTCGCTCCGTTGATTACGACACCGTCACTGCATTAGTTCAACTGGCAGCCAGTCCAAGTTCGTTCGCCACCACGATTCGTTTGATGGCAGGACTTGAACTCGTGACTGAAGGATTCAAAGAGGGTCAAGTTGGATCCAGTGCGATGCCACACAAAATGAATACTCGTTCCTGCGAACGCATTAATGGTTTCGCAGTTATCTTGCGTGGTTACGCGAGCATGACGGGAGAATTGGCGGGAAGTCAATGGAATGAAGGCGATGTATCTTGTTCAGTCGTTCGCCGAGTTGCGCTTCCAGATTCGTTCTACGCGATTGACGGGCTGTTTGAAACTTTCTTAACTGTGCTTGAAGAGTTTGGCGCATTTCCAGCAGTAATCGAGAGAGAGCTCGCTCGCTATTTGCCATTTTTGGCAACGACTAAAATATTGATGGCAGCAGTTCGTAACGGAATCGGTCGTGAGAGCGCCCATGAAGTTATCAAAGAGCATGCAGTAGCCGTCGCTCTTGAAATGCGTGGGCCAAACGGTGGCGATGGCAGCGCGGTTTTGGATCGATTAGCGAGTGATTCTCGACTTGGGTTAACGCGCAGTGAGCTCGAAGCCTTACTTTCAGAGCCACTGGAATTTACGGGCGCTGCCCAGGCCCAAGTCGCGGCTCTTGCAGCGAAAGTTTCTGCGTTGGTAGCCGCAACACCAGGGGCGCCAACTTACCGACCGGAGCCAATCCTTTGACAATTTCCCCAGATGACTACGGGCTAGATGCACAGTTCAAACATGTCTATTCGGGTAAAGTCCGTGATTTGTTCGAGGCCAAAGACGGACGCCTGCTGTTTGTTGCAAGTGATCGAATCTCGGCTTATGACTGGGTGTTACCTTCGCAAATTCCTGACAAAGGTCGCATTCTGACAGCAATGTCAATGTGGTGGTTTGAGCGCTTGCAAGGCATTCTTCCGAATCACGTTTTGTCAACAAATGTTCCAGATGAAGTTCGAGGCCGGGCCACTTATTGCGAGAAGTTAGAAATGTTACCGATCGAATGTGTGGCGCGTGGATATCTTGCGGGCTCAGGTTATTCGGATTACCTTCGCGAGCAATCAATTTGTGGCAACGGTTTGCCCCCAGGTCTCAAAGAAGGCGCAAAATTACCTAAGCCATTGTTTACTCCAGCTACTAAAGCAGCCATTGGCGATCATGATGAAAATGTAACTTTTGATGAAGTAATAACTTCGATCGGAATGGAAGAGGCGCAACAACTAAAGCGGTTCACGCTCTGGATCTATGAAGTAGCAGCCGAGATAGCACTTGGTCGCGGGCTAATTTTGGCAGATACCAAGTTTGAATTTGGTTTAGGAATTGTTGGCGCAAATAAAAATCAAATTGTTTTAGCTGATGAAGTCTTAACCCCAGATTCATCTCGCTACTGGCCCGCAGATCAATGGCAGCCAGGACATTCTCAACCCTCTTACGACAAGCAGTTTGTCCGTGATTGGCTCACTTCGCCAGCATCTGGCTGGGATAAGAATTCTGGGGAAGCGCCACCAGCACTTCCTGATGAGATCATCACGAAAACCCGCGATCGCTACGTCGAGGCTTACGAAAAACTAACTGGCACGAAATTCGCTTAATTTATTTTTCGTTCCAACGCGGGCTGGTGCTTTTTGGTGGATACAAAGTTTCGCGGATCAAAATGATTCCAGGCTGCTTTAGTTCCAGCGCATCACCCAAATCTTCAATCGTGGTTTCAGTGAACGACAAACCAAACGCTTGTGCCAGAACTGCCCAGTCAGGCGAGACTAAATCAACACCACGTTCTGGGTGACCCATGACTTGCTGGTCATAACGCAACATGCCGTAGCCGCCGTCATCAACAATTAAAAGCGTGTAAGGCAAATTTTCTTGAACGATTGTGGCTAATTCGCCGAGCGCGAAAGCGACTCCGCCGTCACCACAAACCGCAAGTGTGCGAGTGCCATTTGCTGCTGGTCCAATGGCTGCTGGTAATCCAAAGCCAAGTGTGCCCCAGCCAACTGGGTAGACAATCCGGCGTGGTCGAGGCTGTTGTGCATAAACCCCAGTCCAGTAACCACAAACTGACATGTCACAAACGATTGCAGCATCTGCTGGCCAATGATTTTCAATAGCTTCGACTAATGCAATTCCGCGTTTAGATTTTTCGCCAACTCGAAGCCGCTCACGCACAGTCGAGTTAACCTTGGCAACATCAGTCCATGACGTCTGTGTGGCTGTGCTAGAAATTAATGCAACACTAACGGCAGATATATCGTTATTTAGAATCACGGCAGTAGGGTCAACATTTCGCATGGTCTTTACGGGATCTACATCAATTAACACAATTGTTTTTGGCCACGCGATTGCCCAGTTCTTAGTATTCATTCCATCAAGTTGGCTGCCAAAAACCACAAGTGCGTCTGCTTGTGCGAGCACTGCCTCGACTTCTGGTTCATGAATTGGCGCCGTCAATGTCAGTTTTGAATCCGCAGCGATGCCTCGTCCTGCAAATGAGGTGAGTACTGGCGCATTCCAGTGCGCGGCAAGAGCGGAAATGGAATCCGAGAAATCAACCGCGCCACCACCAGCCCAAATCACGATTTTTTTGGAATTTTCTAGAGCAGCCTGTGCTGCAGAGATTTCAACTTCAATAATTTCTTGACCAAGTTCAAGTTTTGGTTTAGTTCCAGTGAACTGCTGCGCCAGGATGTCGGCAGGTATTCCAAGATATCCAGCGCCAACTGGTGCGCGCAATAGATCTCGAATCATTTCAGCAGCAACATCAACTGCAGTAACTCCATCCGTCACACTTATTGCCATTGATATGCCAGCAAGCTTTTTTGCTAATGGCGCAAACATCGCTGCTTGGTCATCCATTTCGTGCAACAGGCCTCGTGATCCTGCGCTGGACCGTTTGCTAATTGGCGCTTCCGAAGAAATAACAAAAACTGGTGAACCGCTGATAGCAGCCTCACCAAATGCGCCCAAGGTATTTGCCGCCCCAGGTCCTGTTGTTGTTAACGCGACACCGAGGGAACCAGTAGTTCTAGCCACGCCATCTGCTGCATAGGCAGTGGTTTGTTCGTGCCTAACTCCAACGATTTCGGGGCGTTGTGGTCCTAATGCATCCCAGAACGCCAAGTTGTGCACACCAGGAATCCCAAATGTTGTGCGAACGCCCGCTTCCCAAAGCAAATCCAGGATTACCCCGGCTACTGTTTGGTGATTTGTACTGGCATTGTTAGACATGTTAGTTACTTTATCGTCGATGAAAGAGGCCCTGGTGTCCACCATCAAATCTCTAAACCCAACAAATCTGAGCGACGTAGTTGTCGAAACAAAGTTAGCAACTGCCGATGACATCGCTGCTGCTGCGCGTCGCGCTAAGGCAGCTCAGAAAGCGTGGGCAAAGATGCCAGCTCCTGCCCGAGGACGGGTAATTGCTAACGCTGGTCGGCTCTTTGAGAATAATAAAGAAGCGCTTTCCACGCTCGTAACTCGCGAAATGGGCAAGGTATACCGCGAAGCTCTTGGCGACGTACAAGAAGTAATTGACACCTGTGACTTCTTCCTTGGTGAAGGTCGTCGCATGTATGGACAAACTGTCCCAAGTGAAATGCCAAACAAAAATTTGTTTACCTTCCGCATGCCGGTTGGAACGGCATTGATTATTACTGCCGGTAACTTTCCAGCCGCTGTACCGTCTTGGTACATAATTCCTGCGCTTCTAACTGGTAACTCTGTAGTTTGGAAGCCTTCAGAATTCACACCTGCAGTTGCTGAAGCTATGACAGCAATTTTCCATGCTGCTGGAGTTCCAAAAGATGTTTTGATAACTGTTGTTGCAGAAGGCAAAGAGACCTTTGAAGGAATGGTTAAAGGTCTCAATGAAGGCACAATCAATAAAGTTGGCTTCACAGGTTCAACTGAAGTTGGTCGCTTAATTGGTGCAAAAGTCGGCGAATATATTCAAAGTGCTTGCTTAGAACTTGGTGGCAAGAATCCAATGGTGATCATGCCGGATGCAGATCTTGATTTGGCACTTGATGGCGCATTGTTTGCGGGCTTCGGCACGGCAGGGCAACGCTGTACTTCACTTGGCACACTTTGGATTCACGATTCTATTTACGACAAGTTCCTAAAAATGTATGCAGACAAAGTTGCCAGTGCAAAAGTTGGCGATCCAATGCAGGATGTGCTTTTTGGTCCAATGATCGGCGAAAAGTATGCCGAAACTCACGAACATAATCTAAAGATGATTCAGTCACATCACACGGTTCATGGCTCAACGGGAGTTGGTCGAATCACCAAGGAAAATCCACGCGAAGGTTTTGTGGGGGATCCAGAAGCAGGTGTATTCGTGCACCCAACAATCGTTGCTGGAATTAAGAAAGATGATGAGCTCTACTACACCGAAACTTTTGGGCCACTTGTAACAGTGGGTCGCTTCAGCACATTAGAAGAAGCAATTGATCTTGGAAATGATCATGGCTTTGGTTTGTCTGCAGCAATTTACACAAGTGATCCAAAGGCAGTTTGGACTTTCCGCGAAGGAATTTCTGCGGGCATGATCTCAATTAATAATTCGACTTCAGGTGCCGAAGCACACTTGCCATTTGGTGGAAACGGAAATAGTGGCAATGGCTCACGTCAGTCGGGCATTTGGGTATTAGATCAGTTCACGCGCTGGCAATCACTTAACTGGGATTGGTCAGGCAAGTTGCAAAAGGCTCAAATGGATAACGAAGAAGTTCCGCACAATCCTGATTTCAAGATTTAAGGTTTTCCACAATGGCAAATCTTCCGCAAGAAGTTGATGTAGTTGTTATCGGTGGTGGCGTCATGGGCGCCTCTGCCGCATTTCATTTAGCCGAGGCGGGTGTAAGTGTTGTTTTAATTGAGAAGTATGAACTAGCAAGCGGCTCAACGTCAAAAGCGGCTGGCGGTGTACGCGCTAATTTTTCTGATGAACTAAACGTTGCAATGGGAGCTCGATCATTGGACTTGCTAGCAGATTTTCCAAACCGGCCAGGTCAAGAAATTGATTTACATCGGCCTGGCTACTTATTTGCGCTTTCTACTGCCGAAGACGTAACGGCTTTTGAGGCTGCAACTCAGATACATCACAAGTTTGGGGTTGAGTCACGAATGATCACGCCACAGGAGGCTAAAGAATTAAATCCATTATTGGAAATTGATGGAATTTTGGCCGCTTCTTTTACTCCAAATGATGGTTACTGCACGCCAGAGTCAGTTGTCCTTGGATATGCATCTGGTGCCCGTAAGCACGGAGCAGTTATTCTGACCCAAACTGAAGCAACGGACATCACGGTAGTCGACGGCAAAATCGTTAGCGTAACTACCTCTGCGGGCACCGTTAAAACCTCAACGGTAATTAATTGCGCGGGCGCTTGGTCCCCAACAGTTGGCGCCATGGTTGGATTGGAAATTCCGGTGAAACCATTGCGACGCGAACTACTGATCACAGAGCCACTTACCGAAGACTTCGCTGATGTTCCGGATAACATGCCAATGACTATCGACTATTCAACCTCGCTGTATTGGCACCGTGAAGGCAACGCGATGTTGATGGGCTTTTCAGACAAGAGCGCAGAGTATGGCTTTGATTTAAAGCGAGATCCAAAGTTTCCAGAAAAAATTGGTGAACTTGCTTATGATCGCGCGCCTCGCTTATTAGAACTTGGCGCAGCAAGTGGCTGGGCAGGCTTGTATGACGTGGCTCCAGATCACAATGCAATCATGGGTGAGTGGGACGGCGTTTCCAGGTTCCTTTACGCAACCGGTTTCAGCGGGCACGGCTTCTTGCAAGGTCCAGCAATTGGTGAAATCTTGCGAGATATGTATCTAGGAGTTACTCCGTTTGTGGATATTTCTCCGTTTAGCAATGATCGCTTTTCATCAGGCGGGGAACTTCGTCCTGAAAAAAATATCATTTAAATTTCATGACTAATTTGCGTGCGTGGCTTACGCCAGCCAGAACTGTCCCAGTGACTTCGTGGAGTTCGTCGGGTTCAATGTGGAAAGCCAAGCCCAAAACTTATCTTTATGTGATGGCGGGCAATTGGCTTTACGGCACGGGTGAAGCAATTCTTATCAAAGCGGATATTGGCCAGTCACCTGGAACTGTTTTGGCGCAGGGAATTCAAAATTTAACCGGACACTCCTTAGGCTGGACAAGTTTTTATATTTCAGTAGGAGTTATGTTTTTATGGATTCCCCTTAAAAACAAAATTGGAATTGGAACTGTTCTAAATATCATCATGGTTTCAGTTGCAATCGACGTTATGATGCCAGTATTCCCAAGCCCGGAAAGCTATGCGCTCGCAGTGGTGCAAGTAATAATTGGAATTTTGGTTATTGGTCTTGGTAGCGCTTTTTACATTCCTTGCTTCCTAGGCGCTGGACCGCGCGATGGTTTGATGACTGGGTTAAATATCAAGACCGGAATTCCAATTGGCCGGGTCAGATTTGCAATCGAGGCAACGTTGCTAGTGGCTGGGTGGCTGCTAGGTGGCTCCGTTGGTTTAGGAACAGTGTTAGTGACGGTACTAATTGGTGAAGTCGTAGCACTCTTCTTTGGAATTGTTGGCAAAGCGAGTAAGCCTGCAACTGGACTTTCAACTAATAAATCAGAAAGTTAGCGAATGTCAGTAATTGGAAAATGGCTACGCCCAGCACTTTCAGTACCTAAAACTTCCTGGTCCGCTGGTGAATCAAATTGGAAAATTCGCCCAAAGACGTTAGTTGTTTTAATTATTGGTCTTTGGCTATTTGGAGCAGGTGAGGCTGCTCTAGTAGCAGCTGGAATCGGACAATCTCCGTGGACCGTTCTTGCAGTAGGCGTATCGTTCCAAGCAGAAATTTCAATTGGCTGGGCCTATTTGTGGATATCAGTTTTTGTCTTGTTGCTTTGGTTTCCACTTCGACAAAAGCCAGGTCTTGGCACAGTTTTAAATATTTTTATAATTGCAATTTCACTTCAGGTAATGATTGACGTGTTTCCAAATCCTGAGCAGCTTGAACTTCAAGTCCTACAGGTACTTTTTGGCATCTTATTAGTGGGTGCAGGTAGTGGACTTTATCTGACCTGCAATGTTGGTCCGGGCACGCGCGATGGCTTAATGACTGGATTAAATGCAAGGACTGGAGTTCGCGTTGGTCGCGCTCGCACTTTCATTGAAGTTACTGCACTGGCTGTTGGTTGGCTACTCGGTGGAATGGTTGGAATTGGTACTTTGCTTTTCGCTGTACTAGTTGGGCAAAGCGTGGCTCTTGCATTTGGGCTGGTTGAGCGAATTAGTCCAGAAGTAAAACTTTCAGAGTAAATATTTTTTAAATCAAAAATTTCTAAGAGGGTCTGGCTTAAGTTGCTAGTTGATACTCAGGCAGCACTTCATGTGGATCTTGCTGGCGAGCGCGCTGCGAAACCACAATCCCAACTAGCATCACAGCTCCACCAAGTAACTGAATTGGCGTAAGAATTTCGTTCAAAACAATCCACGCAAAAATCGCAGCGATTGGTGGTTCAGTCATTCCCATGATGCTGGCGCCAGCCCCACCAATATGTCGTATGGAATTAATTACGAATATGTATGGAATTAAAGTTCCAACGATTACCATTGATGCGAAAAATGGCCAAATCGGAAATACCGCAGTACTGCCGTTAAATGGAGTGACTTGGGCGCTGAGTGCTTCCCACGGAAAGTCATTCCAAGGTCGCAGGACTGCAAAAAAGAGTGCTGCGAACATGAAAGCCCACATCAACAACGAAATTGGATCTCGTCGTGAGCTTGCTTTGTCTCCGAGAATGAACATCACAATTAATGCCATCATTGACATAACGGCAAATAAAACTCCAAGCCTGTTTAGCGTGAAGCCATTCCAGACCTGAGCAACCAGTGCAAGGCCAGTTACCGCAAGTGCGAGACCAAGCCAAACATAATTACGTACCGACTGTTTCATAATGAATCGGGCATACAGCACAACAAAAATTGGGGCCATAAATTCAATCAACAAACTTATGGTTATAGGCATTCTAGAAATTGATTCGTAGTAAAACCACTGGCACATGGCGACGCCAACGATGCCGTATCCAGCCAGTAGTAAAGCCTCTTTTCCAGAAATTCGAAATGCACTTCGGTTTGTCAGGGCGACAAATATGAAAAGAATTAGCGCAGTCACCGTGGCTCGAAATTGTGAAATCCGAACTGGATCCCCAACTTCCTCGAGGATAACTTTTGCAATGGTTCCATTCAGGGCCCAACAGGTAGCCGCAACGAGGTAGAGGGAGTAGCCAAGTTTGGCATTTTTCTCGTGGACTTTTTTGTGCTTAGACATAAAACAAATAAACCTGTTATTTTGACTTTCTATCGGATGCCAGGGCACGCAACATCAAATAAGTGTTGAAAATGTTAATGAAAACCTAGCAGAATCCAATTGTTAATTTAAAGTCAGCCCAAGCACCAGGGCTCAAGCACCTTTTAAAACCTAAGTAGGGGCAACAAAATGATTGTTCATACTGTGTTCATCTAACGGATTTCTCGGGTTCATGCGCGATAGCTAACCTACTGATTGTAAGAAAGTCTTACATCGAAAGGAAAAAAATGTTTCGTTTGAACTTCAAAGTTGCGGCAGTTGCAATTCCAGCTGCCCTACTCCTAGCCGCCTGTGGCGGCACAACTGCTGACTCGACAGCAAGTAGCGCAGCCTCTGCGCCAGCTGCTTCTGCTGAAATTCGAATCGATGGATCCTCAACAGTGGCTCCGCTCTCAGCTGCAGCTGGTGAGTTATTCAAAGTTGAAAATCCAAGCATTAACGTTTCTGTTGGCACTTCGGGTACCGGTGGCGGTTTTGCAAAATTCTGTGCAGGTGAAACTGATATTTCAAATGCCTCTCGTCAAATTAAAGATGAAGAAGCGGCAGAGTGCGCAGCAGCAGGAATTGAATTCACGGAGATCGTAGTTGCAAACGATGCACTTACTGTCGTAGTTAACAAAGAAAATGATTGGGCAACTTGCTTAACGATTGAAGAGTTAAACAAAATGTGGGCCCCTGAGTCTGAGGGCACAGTTACTTCTTGGTCACAGATTCGAGCTGGATTCCCAGATGTTCCACTTGATCTTTATGGTGCTGGAACTGATTCAGGTACTTTTGATTACTTTACAAAAGAAATCAATGGTGAAGAAGGTGCATCCCGCACTGACTACAACCCAACAGAAGATGACAACGTAACTGTCCAAGGCGTTGAAGGCGCGCAGGGTGCAATTGGTTACTTTGGACTTTCCTACTTTGAGGAAAATGCCGACAAGTTAACTGCAGTTGAAATTGATGGTGGCGCTGGATGTGTGGCTCCAAATAGTGCAAACGCACAGGCTGGAACTTATGCACCATTGGGTCGTCCACTATTCATCTACGCAAGCAAGAGCGCTGCAGCAAAACCAGAGGTGCTCTCGTTCCTTGAGTTCTATGTTGCAAATGATGAGGCAATCACGACTAAGGCGCTGTTCGTACCACTTAGTGCGGAGCAAAAGACCGCTGCCCAGGCAGCTGTGGCAGGACTTAAGTAATCCACAAACAGGTCAGTGCAAAAACTGGCTCGGTTGGAGGATCTCTGACCGAGCCAGTTTTACATCCAGTAGTCTAAAAGTGCCCCTTTACCTTCGGTGAGAAAGTGAAAATTTACGGCGATGAGTGAAGTAACTGGTTCGGTTAACGCGCCGGAATTTTCGTTGGCAAGTTCATCCCTTCGGGTAGGTGAACGTGCGATCCGTGCCACGTTATTTATGGCTGCAGCTTTTTCGGTTCTGATCACAGTAGGAATTGTTTGGTCCTTGCTCGTCCCAGCAATTGAATTTTTTCGACAAGTTTCAATCATTGAATTCTTAACGGGAACTCGCTGGGCACCACGGTTTAAGCCGGCATCATTTGGCGTAGTGCCATTAATAGTTGGAACGCTATGGACAACAGCCATCGCACTTTTAGTGGCCGTGCCATTTGGCTTAGGTTCCGCCGTCTATCTTTCTGAGTATGCAAGTGAAAAAAATCGCCGCCGCCTAAAGCCAATCGTTGAATTGCTGGCCGGTATCCCAACAGTTGTATATGGGTTTTTTGCAATTGAATTCGTGACACGAGTTGTATTCAAAGAATGGTTCGGATTTACAGTTGGCACCTTTAGTGTGTTGTCAGCCGGCCTGGTCATGGGAATCATGATCATTCCAACAGTTGCCTCTCTTTCTGAAGATGCATTATCTGCAGTGCCACTAGCTATGCGGCAAGGCTCCTTTGCGTTAGGCGCAAATAAGATGCAGACAACTTTAAGAGTCGTATTTCCAGCAGCTTTTTCCGGTATCGCCGCCGCTGTTGTTCTTGGGATCTCGCGAGCAATTGGCGAAACTATGATAGTTGCACTTGCCGCTGGAAATAAACCAAATATCTCGAGTAACCCACTCGAAGGCGCTCAGACCATGACTGGCTTTATAGCTAATGCGGCATTGGGTGATTCGCGGGTTGGGTCCCTTGAATATGACACACTATTTGCTGTTGGTCTGCTGCTCTTCATGATTACATTAATCATTAATTTCATCAGTATTCGACTAGTACGCCGCTATCGAGAGGCCTATTAATGAGTATTACAACCCCATGGACTATTGAGGGCAAGAACCATGAACGCAATTTTAAATCGATCATGTTTCTTGGGTTACTTTGGCTCAGTTTATTTGTAGCATTCCTATTCCTTTTAATTTTGCTGGTGACCACCGCGCTAAACGGTGTTGGAAGATATGACCTGCGACTTTTTACTGCCTATAACAACACAACCCCAACTGATGCCGGAGCTAGAGCCGCAATTCTTGGCTCGCTATTTGTAGTTACGGTAACGGCACTTATGGCGATTCCGATGGGCATCGCAGCCGCAGTGTATTTGGAAGAATTTGCTGATCGAACCAAGTGGTACAACAATTTTATTGAATTAAACATTCAAAATTTGGCTGCAGTACCAGCAATTCTTTATGGCATGTTAACTCTCGGTGTCTTAACTTTGATGGGATTAAAAAATAAGAACGTAGTTATTGGTGGATCAATTGCGTTGGCCCTTTTGATTTTGCCTGTTGTAATTTTGACAACTCGAGAAGCTTTGCGGGCCGTGCCACAAGAAATTCGTGACGGATCTTTAGCTTTGGGTGCTACTGAAGTTCAAACCGTAACTAAGCAAACTTTGCCAGCTGCAGTACCAGGCATTGCGACTGGCACAATCCTTGCAGTCTCGCGAGCAATTGGTGAGGCTGCGCCACTCTTGTTACTCGGAGCACTGGTGTTTATTACCTACGATCCAAACGGATTATTGGCAGGATTTACTACGATGCCAATTCAGATTTTTAGCTGGACCAGTGCTGCGCAAGCTGAGTTTAAACAGATTGCGGCAGCAATGAGCATGGTACTTCTGGTTATTCTGCTGAGTATGAACGGTGTTGCAATTTACATTCGAAATAAGTTTGCGAAGCGCTGGTAGGAGAAAAAATGACATCAGAATCACAGGGACTCACTCGGGCTATGCACTTAGGCGGATCTGCGCGAGGGGAAACCTCGTATCCCATAATGGAACTTCGCGACCTCAACGTGTACTACGGCGATTTCCACGCGGTGCGCGACGTGTCACTAGATATCGGAGCAAACCAGATCACCGCATTTATTGGCCCATCTGGTTGCGGTAAGTCGACTGTCCTTCGTTGCCTAAATCGAACTAATGATCTTGTGCCAAGTGCCCGTGTCACAGGAGTAATTGATTACCGAGGACATGATCTCTATGGTCCAAAAGTGGACCCAATCGAAGTGCGAAGAAGAGTTGGAATGGTATTTCAAAAACCAAATCCATTTCCAAAATCAATCTTTGACAACATTGCCTATGGACCCAGAGTTACCGGAATGAAATTGAACAAATCAGAAACTGCGGATTTGGTTGAGTATGCGCTGGTCAAAGCTGGTTTGTGGACTGAGGTAAAAGACAAGTTAGATCAAAGTGGGTTTGCTCTTTCAGGTGGTCAGCAACAGCGCCTCTGTATTGCGCGTGCGATTGCAACGTCACCAGACATATTGCTTATGGATGAACCATGTGCCTCATTGGATCCGATTGCCACTTCATTAATTGAAGATTTGATGCTGGAGCTAGTTAGCGATTACACGGTAATCATTGTTACTCACAATATGCAGCAAGCTGCCCGAGTTTCTAGTCGAACTGGATTCTTCAGTGCTCAAGTTGATGAGGCTGGCCAACGTTATGGACATTTAGTTGAAATGGATCAAACGACAACAATTTTTACAAATCCAAATGATTCGCGAACTGAAGACTACATTTCTGGACGTTTCGGTTAAGCTTTCTAGTTTTGGTGTCGTTCGATAGAAACGATGTTCCGTAAATTAGCGGCGTCTCGATGGTAGATAACCATGGTTCCAGGCGTGAATGCAGAATCAAATGATTTTTTTGTTTCATTTTGCACCGTAAAAATTGAACTGAGTGCTTCCATTACAGCGGGGAGCACTGGACGGTGCGTGCATAACACCAGTGCGCAAGGTAGTTCAGCAAGTTCCTTAACTCGAGCAATCGCACGTTCTGGATGGTCTTTATACCGCTCTTCGCTTACCTTTTTTTCTAAGACCACAGCCAAGCTTCGACCAGTTGCATACGGACCAACCGTGTCGCGACACCTTCGAGAATCAGAAGAGTGAAGCTCGGACACACCAAAGGCGGCCAATGCACCAACAAGTGAGTTGGCTTGCATTCGGCCAACCGCTGTAAGTGGTCTACTAGAATCGAGCTCATGTAATGCATCATTGCTCAGCAGCCATTCGCCACGTTTAACTGATTGAGTATGGCGCAAGATTATTAAGGGATTGGTTGGGATTGAGTCTGCTGCTGCAGCTAAAACTTCTTGGTCATGTTTGTAAGTAAGCTTTGCTTTTGCTTTCTCATACGGGAGCCACGCAATTTCGGTAACTTCATCGTTTGGTACAAATTCACCTGAAAGTCTTTGGGCAACCCAGTAGTGAGAATCTTTAGTTTTGCCCTCTACCTCATAAGTCTGGGTTGGCAGAGGAACGCCCAGCTGAACGGCCATTCCAGTTTCTTCCCGGACTTCGCGAACTGCTGCAGTTAAAATATGCTCACCTGGATCAACTTTTCCTTTGGGAAACGTCCAATCTTTTCGGTACTTGCGGTAGCTAAGCAAAAATTCAGTTTCATTCGAGCCGGCACGGGTAACAACGGCCCCAGCAGCAACAATTCGGTCAGTGGCTGCCAAAGAGTCCAACCTTGTTCAAGATTGTGTCGATACGCCTTGGAGTAGGTGCATCTGCAGCCGATCTTGCTACTGGATGGCGATTAATTAACAACTCTTGGTAGTCAATAAGTGGCTCACCATTTTCATCCAGATGATGTCGTGTCCAATTGCCAGAAGGTAGCAAGTGCCAAGAAGCGGTGTTGTCTGACATCGCAAGATCAATCGTTTCCACGATGCTTTCTGCTGCACCGGGATTCATGCGAACCAGCGCTTCAACGCGCCTATCTAAATTACGATGCATTAAGTCTGGTGAACCCATCCAAGTTTCGCGATCACCAGCGTTTGCAAAATCATAAATACGGCTATGTTCAAGAAATCTTCCAAGGATGCTGCGAACCCGGATGTTCTCGGAGTAGCCAACTACTCCAGGTCTTATGGCACAGCTTCCTCTAACAAATATGTCTACCTTGACCCCGGCCTGAGATGCTCGATACAGCGCATCGATTATGGTCTCATCCACAATCGCATTGCATTTAAATCGAATGTAACCCTCATTACCATTTTTAACATGTTCGATTTCTCGCTCAATACGCTCAACTAATCCAACACGTAAACCTTTTGGCGCAACGATCAGGCGATTGTAATTACCTTGAACCCCGTAGCCACTCAAGTGATTAAATAAACTCGCAACATCCTCACCAATCTTTGGATCGGTACTTAATAAGCCATAATCTTCATAATGTCGAGCAGTTTTTGGATTGTAGTTTCCAGTTCCAATGTGAACGTATCTGTTAAGTTTTCCATTATCGTTTCGAACGACTAAGCAAAGTTTCGCATGCGTCTTTAACCCAACAATTCCATAAACAACATGGACACCAGCCTCTTCAAGCTTGCGAGACCAGTCAATATTATTTTGCTCATCAAAACGAGCTTTAATTTCAACAACTGCTAAAACTTGCTTGCCCATTTGGGCCGCATTAATAAGGGCATCAACAATTGGTGAGTCGCCCGAAGTTCGGTAGAGCGTTTGTTTAATAGCCAAAACGTTTGGATCATTGGATGCTTGCTCGAGAAATAGCTGCATGCTAGTGGAAAATGAGTCATATGGATGATGCAACAAAACTTCATGATGGCGCATCACATCTAGAACGTCCGGCGCGGTTGCACTTTCCACTTCCGCTAAAGCAACACTTGTTCTAGCAACAAAAACTGGCGCCTTTAAGTCATCTCTTGGTAATTGCATGAATTCCAATAGAGATTCATGGTCGAGTGGACCACTTAATCGGAATACTTCGTTGCTTTCAACGCCAAGCTCACCAACGATCAAATCTAAGACGTGGGAATCAATTGAGTTTTCTACCTCAAGTCGAACTGCAGGTCCAAACCTTCGTCGCATAAGTTCGCGCTCGAGTGCCTGCAGTAGATTCTCAGCATCATCTTCTTCAACATCAAGTTCTTCATTTCGAGTAATACGGAATGCATGATATTGCAGAACCTGCATCCCAGGAAAAAGCTTGTCTAGGTGACCAGCAATGACATCTTCAAGTGGCACGAAGCGCTGCCGTGAAACTTCAATAAATCTTGGTAACGAGGGTGGAACTTTAACGCGCGCAAAAAGTTCATTGCCAGATACTGGATTCTTAATAGTGACAGCTAAATTCATTGACAAACCAGATATGTAAGGGAATGGATGTGATGGGTCTACTGCTAGTGGAGTCAGTACGGGGAAAACTTGCTGGTCAAACAAATCTGACATTGCTTGACGCTCATCAACAGTTAATTCTTCCCAGCGCAATATTTCGATTCCACTAGCTACTAATGCGGGCAGTATCGAGTCGTTGAAGGTTTCAGATGCCTTTTTCATGGCTGCGTAACTCTGCGCCAAAACTGCATTATGTAATTCATTTGGAAGCATTCCAGAAATTGTTTTCTTGGCAATGCCGGTGGCAAGTCGGCGCTTTAACCCAGCCACCCGAACCATAAAGAATTCGTCAAGATTGCTCGCAAAAATTGAAAGGTACTTTACGCGCTCAAGCAACTCCATATTTTCGTCTTGAGCAAGTTCAAGTACGCGCTGATTAAAGGCAAGCCAAGAAAGTTCTCGATCTAAAAACCGATCGATAGGCAATTTAGTCTCGCCACTTGGCGACGGGAAAGTCTCAGTCATAACCTCCTCAGAATGACATATTTAGGTGAACAACACCTAAAGCCAAGATTGCAAAAGGTGAACAATGCTCAAGAAAGTGCGATGATTTAGCGGTGACCAGACAAATAGTGATTATGGGATCTGGTGAAACCAGTCCGACTATGGTCACCCCACACCAGCAAATTTTGTCAGGGCTTGGCAAGTTAGATCAACTAAAGTTAAGCATCGTGGATACGCCGTTTGGCTTCCAAGAAAATGCGGATGATTTAACCCAGAAACTTATCGATTTCTTCGCCCAATCTGTTGGCGCGCGCTCAAATGTGGTTTCACTTCGAAATACCATGGTCAAAGGCGCCGCGCTTGGCGAAGCAGTAAACGCGATCCGAGAATCCAATTGGATCTTTGCTGGTCCAGGAAGCCCCACGTATGCATTAAAAGTTTGGCAAGAACTTGGCGTAAGTCCACACTTTGACGAAGTACTTGTTGATGGCGTAATTGTTCTCGCCTCGGCCGCTGCATTGACAGCTGGTTCACACACGATTCCGGTTTATGAAATGTATAAAGTGGGCGAAGATCCGCATTGGCTTCCAGGGTTGAATTTAATTGAGAGACATACTGGAATGCCCGCGTCAATTATTCCGCACTACGACAATGCAGATGGCGCAAATCATGACACGAGATTCTGTTATGTCGGTGAGGCCCGCCTTCGCACTCTTGAATCGCTTCTTCCGCCGGAAGTTTTCATAATTGGCGTAGATGAACACACAGGTATTCGTTTTGATTTAGATGATCGCGTTGCCTACGTTTTTGGTCGAGGCAGTATGACGATTCGTCATCACGGTGAATCCTGGACAGTTGCAGCTGGTGAGTCAGCAACATTTGAAGAAATTATTGCGCACACTGGAAGCACAATTGTTCTTGGCGAACCAGCTCCGCTGTTCAAAGTGGATCCGCATAAAGTTGAAGAATTACTTGATGCCGGAAACGTAACGGCTGCTGTTGATGCGTTACTTAATCTCGATGAATTAGATCGAGATATGGAAACTCGCGCTGCGGTACATTCCTTAGTTGCGCGACTTGGTCATATTGCAGCCAGCCCTAAAGTTGACATCATGTCAGTCGTCGGTCCTTACATCGAAGCGCTACTGCAAGCTCGCCAAGCAGCCCGCGGAGGTGGACGTTGGGATGACGCAGATGCGATCCGAGATCGTTTGATGGAACTGAAAGTGACCATCAAAGATTCCAAAGATGGATCGAGTTGGGACATCGAGTCCAAATGACACCAGGTCCAATCGCCTTAGTTGGCTCAGGAGAGTATCTACCAGTAATGCAAGAAGTCGAAGCAAGTTTGATGGCTGGCCGTAATCCGATTTATGTTCAGATTCCAATAGCCGCAGCGCCAGAAGGCGAAAGTTCGTTGTCGCGTTGGATTGAGTTGGGCAAAGCCCAAGCCAATCGAATTGGAGTTACTGCAGTTTCGGTTGTTGCGCATGATCGAAATGACGCCCAAGATCCGCGCATCGCAGAATTAGTTCGTGGTGCTGGTTTGATTTACCTTTCTGGTGGTAACCCATCTTTTTTAGCTAACACTTTGCGCGACACTTTGCTATGGAAAGAAATTGAATCGGCTTGGCGAGATGGCGCTGCACTCGCAGGTTGTAGTGCAGGGGCAATGGCGCTGGCGGATCACATCCCAGCATTACGATTGCCGACACACTCAGCAACTCATGGTGTTGGACTGCTGCCACATTTGCGCGTGTTGCCTCACTTTGACCAAATGTTTGCTCGCTTACCTGACTTCTTGACTCGATTCATGAAAGTTCCTGATGGCGTGAGCATCGTTGGCATAGATGAAGACACTGCAATTGTTGGTGGGCCATACGAATGGGAAGTCAAGGGACGTCAGTCAGCTTGGCTATTTGTTGACGGACATCGAAAAGAATTTAAGCCCGGAGAGACTTTAGCTACACCGAAGATTTTCTAAACATCACGTCAGTATCCCAGTGCGCAAAACCAAGTGATTCATAAAGCGAGATTGCTGCTTGGTTATTTGCATCAACATAAAGCATGGCCGCCGGTAAACCTTTCCCACGAAGGTATTCAAGGCCTTTAATGCTGAGTAATTTTGCCAAGCCACTGCCTCGCTGTTCGGGCGCGATTCCAAGCACGTAAATCTCGCCCATTTCAGAATGTCCATGACCACCTGAGTCACCATGGATTTTGGTCCAGTGATAACCAACCATAGTTTCAACAGCAGAGCCATCTTTTGTTGTAGCTATCAAGAAACCAGCTGGATCAAACCAACTTTCCGACATGCGTATCTTCAGATCCGCAAGTGACATACGTCCTTGCTCAGGGTGATCTGTGAAAACTTTGGAATTTAACGCGAGCCAAGCAGCTTCGTCTTTACCTACTTGGAATGGACGAATTGTTAAATTTCGATTTTCTGTTGATTTCGGTAGTGGCGCGAAGAGGGAGCGGCGCATTTGCCAAAGTTCTCGAGTTTTTGCGAATCCAAGTTTTGCCGCGATCGAGTAGGCACTTGCCAATTCGCCATGTGCCCAAAGCCGCATCCGAGAATCGTCAGATTTTGAGATTGCAAACTCAATTAGTCCTCGGCCGATACCTTGTTTCCGAAAGTCAGGATGTACGACCACTTCAACAACAGGCCCGGCGACTGCATCTGTTTGATCTAGGTGAAGATACCCCAGAATCTTTCCTGAAGCATCTGTTGCGATTAAGTGTTCATCTGCCTCATCACCGCCATGGTGCAAATGAATCAAAACGTGCTCAGAAAGTGGGGCCATTTCATCCACTGCCGCAGCAGCGAATGCGAGTTGCGTGATTTCCTGCGTTTGCTCTGGCATTAAGTGGGCAAGCGCTGCGATCGTAACGGACATGAATTAAACGAGAACTTCGAATGATTCGCTATCAGATACTGGCGCAGTTACATATCGATAGCCAACATTTCGTACCGTACCAATTAGGTTTTCATTTTCGGGGCCGAGCTTTGCGCGAAGTCGCCGAACATGTACGTCCACTGTTCGAGTTCCACCAAAGTAGTCGTATCCCCAAACTTCCCGAAGAAGTTGATCGCGAGAAAATACCCGGCCAGGATGCTGCGCAAGAAACTTCAGCAACTCAAATTCCTTGAATGTTAAATCTAAAATACGACCCCGCAATTTCGCAGAATAAGTTGCTTCGTTAATTAAAAGTTCGCCTGCTTTAATTTCTCCAGAAATTTCAATGTTTTGCTCAGTAGTTGCTTTTGTAGTTGCCAAGCGAATTCGAACTTCAATTTCAGCAGGGCTGGCGTCAACTAGAAGTACGTCAGTAAGTCCCCACTCTCGGTTTACTGCCGCAAGTCCACCTTCGGTCGTAATCAAAATAACCGGTGAGGTATTTCCAGTTGTTTCCATGAGCCGGCACAAGCTTCTAACTGCGGGTAAGTCAGTGCGGCCATCAATTAAAATGACATCTACTTCAGGTGCCATTAGTAAGGCAGTGGGCTCTGGCGACATCACTTTAATGTGATGGCTTAGCAATTCAAGTCCAGGTAATACTGCGCTGGATGGGGTTAACGCACGGGTCAACAATAGAACGTGTGCCACAAGACCACCTGCTTCGCTGAATAATCCTTGAATTACTTAACTAAGTCTAGAGCAGTGTGCACGAGGCGAAACTTTAGTATCCAAAAATTGCCTTTAAGTTAGGCTAATTTCTCCACTGCCTGCGCTACTTCAGATTTCTTTGGCACGCCAACGGCCCGGAAATGGACCGTGCCTTCATTATCAATTATCAAAGTAGTTGGGGTTCGATTGATTCCGTAAGTCTTCACCAGATCAAGATGCTCAACTACATCAAGTTCGATGTGGCAGATGTCTGGAAAACTATTTGTGACTTTATCAAGAATCTTGGTGGTGACTCGGCAGGGTTGGCAAAACTCGGAGGAAAACTGTAGAAGTGTTACCTGCGGAGCGTGGTCGTGATGAAGGTGCAAGTGCTCAGCTAGCCCCTGTTGTGGCAGCACGATTTCCTCGCGAAGTTTTCCATCACTTAGTTTTCGGTAAATTCCAAAGGCGCCAGAAAGCAACAGGACTGCAAGGAGAGCGTAAGCGCCTACAGACATTCTCACTCCTAATTAGTTGGTCATTATGAACTTAGATGAAATTTCAAATATCGCCAACTCAGCAAATCTTTAAGGCGCTAATGCAAAGTGTTTGCAGTAGAGAGATTTCACTTCTCGAGTCTTGCGGATACCTACTAATGTTGGAGTCATGGCAGGCAATGAGATTTTAACCAAAAGGCGAGTAGTCGATTACGGCCGCCTGCACTCTGCCATGTGTCCTCGCTCTTAATTCTGCGGTCGATTTATATCAGGCTGCATTTATCCAGCCGAATCGAAACCTAAGGAATTTTTATGAGTAAACAAATTGATCCACGCGGCCCACGTTTTGGAGCAGTTATAACGACAGTTGTGTTAGCAATAATTTTGTTAACCATTCCAACAACAATTGCAATTGTGTTACTAGCAATTCAAACTATTGTGTTTGGCCTGGGCGCATTTGTTGGTTTGCACGCACAGCCATACGGAATCATCTATCGGAAGTTGGTACTGGGCCGAATTGGAAAACCAACAGAACTTGAAGCTGTGGAACCTCCACAGTTCGCTCAACTCGTAGGTTTCTTATTTGCGGTAGTTGGATTATCGGCACTTATTTTTGGTGCGGATCTAATTGCAACTGTTGCAGTTGGATTTGCCCTAGCCGCAGCATTTTTGAATGCCGCATTCAACTTTTGCCTTGGCTGCGAAATGTACCTAATTGGCAAACGAATATTTTCATAATCACAATCAAATCAGGAGTTATAAATGAGTACTAATTCACTAGTAGATGCCGAATGGGCATTGGCACATTTTGATGATGCCAAAGTGGTTTTCATTGAAGTAGACGAAGACACCCAGGCTTATGCAACAAATCATATAAAAAATGCCATCGCGCTTAATTGGCAAAGTGATCTGCAAGATCCAGTTCGCCGCGATTTCGTAAACAAAGAGCAGTTTGCGGCACTACTTAGCGCCAAAGGCGTAGCCAACGATGACACGGTAATTCTGTATGGTGGAAACAATAATTGGTTTGCTGCTTACGCATTTTGGTATTTCAAGCTATACGGCCATGGTGACGTTCGCCTGTTAGATGGCGGTCGCAAGAAGTGGGAGCTAGACGGCCGTGAACTTGTTAGTGAAGTTCCAGCTCGCGCGCAAACCAAGTACGTTGCCAAGGAGCAAGATCATTCAATTCGAGCTTTCCGTGATGATGTGCTAAACGCGATTGGAACTAAGAACCTTGTTGATGTTCGTAGCCCAGATGAATATGCTGGCCGGTTACTTGCGCCAGCTCATTTGCCGCAAGAAGCAGCACGCATCGGTGGTCACATTCCAACTGCAGCAAATATTCCATGGAGTAAAGCAGCGAATGACGATGGTTCGTTTAAGTCACTTGATGAACTAAAAGCGCTTTACGAAGGCGCAGGTGTTGACCTAAGCAAAGACACAATTGCCTATTGCCGAATTGGTGAACGTTCCGCACATTCTTGGTTTGTTTTACATGAGTTGCTAGGTGTTAAAAACGTCAGCAACTATGACGGATCTTGGACTGAATACGGCTCACTTGTTGGAGTGCCAGTTGCTGTCGGCGATGAACCTGGTGCTGCATGAGTGCTTGCGGAGCGGTAGTCGGTGGCGTCTCGTTGGATAACGTAGACGTGTCAACGCAATCTGTAATTCAAGGTGTGGTTAGTAAAGACAATTCACTAGTAAGCGTTGGATACGTTCGGTTACTGGACAAGTCCGATGAATTTGTGGCCGAAGTTCCAGTTTCAACGCAAGGCGAGTTTCGATTCTTTGCGGCGCCAGGCGACTGGACAGTAGTCACATTAATTCCAGGCGCCACAAACCGCACTTCAGTTACTGCTGCACTTGGCAAAATCGTAGATCTGGAAATCGTTGTAACTTAAATATCAGGTATTAAAACAGCAGCTGACATCCAATGGCATGTCAGCCGCTGTTTTTTGTACAAGTTATTTCCCTTCAGGTATTAAGTTCTGATAATCAACTTTGATACAACGATCCATCACAACCTTCATGCCAGCTTCCTGAGCCTTATTTGCAACGTCTTCGTTGGTAATTCCTAGTTGCATCCACCAAGTTTTACCAACTGCTTGCGAGGAAATAGCAGGAAACTCTTTTTCAAATACAGCGGGCAAATCTTCACCTTTTCGAAAGACATCAATAATGTCTGGCACCAGAGGAAGCTCAGCAAGTGATTTATAGACTTTCTGTCCCAATATGTCTTCGTTGGCTGCTGGATTAATTAGGTAAACCTCAAAATGGGTTTGTTCGATTAAGTAAGCAGCAACTTGATGACTTGCTCGATCCGCTTTGCTGGATACGCCAATGACGGCTACGGTCTTCGCCGAGGTCAAGATATTTTTGATTTCGTTATCGTCCATGTGTCAGCGCTTCCACATCAGTTTGCTTTGGGGTTATATTTCTAATTACGACAATAGCGCGACGAGATTACTTGCCAGATAGACTCGAGGACATGGCTCAGATGTTTTACACGGGACTACTTGTAGCCTGCTCCTTTTCCATTACTGGTTATGCCAGTTACATGGTTTACAAATTATTTAAGGGTCAAGCATGACGGTACAGTTTCATCCAGACTTAGCTCCGCTGTCTTGGCTAGTGGGAACTTGGGTCGGTGTCGGAGTTGTTGGTTACCCAAGTATGGAATCTGACATCCAAGTTGGCCAGGAACTTAGTATTCATTCAGATGGTCGCCCATTTTTAATTCATTGGTCACGCACCTGGGAACTTGATGATCAAGGGGAACGGGTTCGTCCGTTAGCTTTGGAAAGTGGCTTCTGGCGTCCTCGACCAGACAATGAAGTTGAATTACTTCTTGCACATCCAACAGGATTTTTAGAGTCATGGTTTGGAAAAGTCACGATTACTGGACTCGAAAATGCCGCAATAACTGGTGCTCGAGTTGAGTTAAAGACCGATGCCATACTTCGCACTGCCTCAGCAAAAGTAGTGGACTCGGGCGAACGTATTTATGGATTAGTAGATGGAAACATCGGCTGGGTTTACGACATGGCTGCAGAAGGTCACACTATGAAGTCGCATGCTTCATTCCATCTCACAAAGGCGATGACCCCATGAACCATGGTTGGGATGACGTACTGCGAGATCAGGGATACCGAATCACGCCACAGCGCCAATTAGTTCTTGAGGCAGTAAACACTCTGGGCCATGCAACGCCAGAAGAGTTACTGGCTGAGGTCCAAAAAACCGCAGCGGCCGTGAATTTATCCACTATTTATCGAACTCTTGAAGTGCTGGAACAAGTTGGACTTGTAACGCATGCACATATAGGTCATGGCGCGCCAACGTATCACTCAGTTGATAAGGATGCGCACATTCACTTGGTTTGTGACACTTGCCAAGCTGTTTCATCGATCCCGGCCGATGCTGCCGAATTATTTGTGCAGATGCTGCGTGAGACTGTTGGTTTTGAAACGGACGTTGCTCACGTGTCAGTTCACGGACAGTGCGCAACCTGCATGGATCGTCAAAAGCTGCTTTATTAACTGGTGAATTTCGAGTAATTGCCACTGGTAGGAATTTCAAGGTAACTGCGAGAGAATTAACTATGATTGCAATTCCGCACATGGACGACACCAGCATTGACGCTGGGGTGCCTTGGCATTACGGCGAGCCATTCAAGGAACAGCGCGAACTTGTTGCCGGCCGGGGCCGGGTAGATCTTTCACATCGCGGTGTTGTGACCGTAACGGGTGTGGATCGCAAGTCTTGGCTGCACTCGATCACAACTCAGGATTTTGAGTCGCCAATTGCACATTTAACTTCCCTGATTTTGTCTCCGCATGGACACATTGAGCACGACATTCATGCCATTGATGATGGCGAAACTACTTGGATAAATTGTGAACCAGGAACTGTTAATGACTTGATGACCTACTTGATGTCGATGAAGTTCATGCTTCGGGTCGAAGTCACTGATGTCAGCGATCAAATCGCAATTGTTGGCGCACCTGGCTGGATTGTGTCAGAGAAATATCCAGTTTGGCATTCCTCAGAAGCATTCGTGGTTGGCACTGAGTTTGTTGATAAATACGTCGCAAAGCGTCCAGGGGATTGGAAAGTCAGTGAGCTTTTCGTACCTCGCGCAGATTTAGCGCAAGTCATGTCCCAAGAAACTCCAGTTGGCACTTGGGCTTGGGAAGCACATCGAATTCGCGCGGGTGTTCCCAGATTAAATTTTGAAACAGATCATAAAACCATCCCACACGAGCTGGGACTAATTGCTTCTTCTGTGCACTTAAATAAAGGTTGCTACCGAGGTCAAGAAACAGTTGCGCGGGTTTACAACTTAGGTAAACCACCGCGGCGCATGGTCCAACTAGAACTTGATGGCTCAACTAATGACACGCCACTAATAGGTGACGCTGTGCTTTGGGATGGGAAAGAAGTTGGTCGGGTCACTTCAGTAACTCAAGATTTTGAAAGTGGACCCTTAGCGCTTGCGGTAATTAAGCGATCGGTTCCAACGGATGCAGTTTTAACGGCAGGCACAGTTTCAGCTAGCCAAACAGTAATTGTTGAGTAATTAGTTAGCTAAAAGTTGTGCACTTAAGTTGCGAATCTGATTACATTTACGATGTGAAAGGAAATTCATGGCGACATTTGCTGAATCAATAACGGTGGCGAATTTAGATCGAGATCCATATCCAATTTATGCTCGCCTGCGCAAGGAATCTCCTGTGGCATATGTCCCAGCAGTGAACCTTTGGTTGGTCACCTGTGCGAAAGACGTGGAATTTGTTACTACTCACCCAGAACTCTTCACAGCGCAAGTTACTGATTCAGTGCTGGATAGATCCTTTAAAGGCAAGAGTCTATTAACCATGGATGGCGCAGAACACATTGCAATGCGCAAGAGTCTTGATAGTAAATATCGGCCGCGGACTGTGTCAACATACATTACTGATTTAGTTGAACCAATTGCTCGCAACCAACTAAATGTAATTGTTTCGGAAAATAGAAGTGAATTAGTCAGTTCGTATTTTGAACCGATATCAGTGCTTGGCTTAGGCGCCGTTCTTGGGCTTGGACATTTGAGTGCTGAAACTTTGCAGCATTGGTTTCATGGGTTAGCTATGGGCGCAACAAACTTTGAGCGGGATCCTGAAAAACAGAAAATTTCAGATTTAGTGGAATCAGAAATGAACCACGAACTCATGCCCATCATGGAGCGCTTACTTGAGCACCCAGACGATTCAACAATGTCGCATATGTTGCATTCGGGTATGCCAGAAGGAGAACGTCGAACACCGGAATATATTCTGCCTACTTTGAAACTTACAATTCTTGGTGGAATGCAAGAACCTGGTCATGGAGCGGCAGCAACCTTCTACGCACTGGCAAAAATTCCTGGCGCTTTCGACCGCTTGCTTAAGAATCCAGATTTGTGGGATGACGTGATTCAAGAAGGGTTGCGTTGGATTGCTCCGATTGGAACGCAAACTCGGCAAGCAACTGCAGATATAGAACTAGGTGGGGTTGTAATCCCAGCTGGCGCAGCGGTTGCAGCAGTTGTAGCAAGTGCATCTAGAGATGAAAGTGTTTTTGAGAACCCAGATGATTTCGATATGGATAGACCCCGTCAATCAAATGCGTCCTTTGGATATGGCCCTCATTTTTGTGCTGGACATGCGTTTGCCCGCGAACTTGAAAAAATTTCGCTACAAGTTTTGATTGAAGGCTTACCGAATATCTCAATAGCCGATGATGAAGTCGTTCAATTTTCTGGCTGGGAATTTCGGGCGCCAACAGAACTTATTGCAAAGTGGTAATTAAACCTCAAGGCTTACAGTCATTGGGCCATCGCACACTGCGCTAATTCGCATTTCAGCACCGAACTTTCCAGTTTCTACAGTTGCGCCTAAATCGCGAAGTGCGCGAATAACTTCATTAACGAGTGGCTCTGCTTGCGGCCCTCGTGCTGCTTGTTGCCAAGTTGGTCGGCGACCATTTGAAGTATCTGCGAAAAGCGTGAATTGACTTACGGCAAGTATGGGTAAGTAAGCATCGGCAGCAGCAACCTCAACTGACTCAGAAGTGACTTTCTTGCCAAGATTTTTTAGACTGGCTGATTCAAAAATTCTAAGTTTCCAAATTTTGTCCGCAAGGACCGCGCATTTGGTTTCATCGTCATCAACACTTACGCCAATTAGTACTAACAAACCGGGTCCAGTGAAAGCGCCGATAACTTTGCCGTCCACTTCAACGCTGGCACCATCAACGCGTTGTACTACTGCTCGCATCCCTACATTCTGCTAGGAATGTGAGAAATATGCATTAGGTGTTAACTATTGGGTAGTGGAACACTAGGAACATGTCGGTACCTGTTGCCCAGTTAGTTCGAAGCGGCCTAATAGAAGGCACTCATTTTGGTAACGCTGTGGTGGTTGATGCCGACGGCAAAGTTGAATGGTCAATTGGGGATGTCGCAAGCCCCATGTTCCCTCGATCGTCAAACAAGTTGATGCAGGGACTTGCCATGGTGCGAAATGGGCTACCACTTAAGAATGAACTTCTTGCGCTAGCTTGCGCTTCCCATAGTGGTGAAGAGTTTCACTTAAATGGCGTTCAAGATATTCTCAACGCTGCAAACTTGGGTACTGATTCCTTGAAGTGCCCACAAGATTATCCACTTGATGAAGTTGAGCGTGACACATTTTTAGCTGAAGGTTTAGGCAAAGCTTCGCTCTATATGAATTGCAGCGGAAAGCATTCCGCCATGCTATTCACTAGCGTTTTAAATGGCTGGGATACCGAAAGTTATTTAGCTCCAACTCATCCCGTCCAAATTGCTTGCCAGGAAACTATTGAAGAAGTAACAGGTGAAAAAGTTCAGCATGTGGGGGTAGATGGTTGCGGCGCACCTTTAATGTCGACTTCGTTGACAGGACTTGCCAGATCATTTTCAAAATTTTCTGGCCCGGCTGCAGACCCTGAGCAAAAAAAGATTGCGGATGCAATTCGCTCTAATCCTGAGTACTTAGGTGGATCTAGGCGAGACGTCACGAAATTAATGCAGGGTGTGCCAACTCTGCTTGCAAAGGAAGGCGCCGAAGGCGTCTACGGGATTGGATTGGGAGACGGTCGTGCACTTGCCCTCAAAATTGAGGATGGCGCAGATCG
>JBDNJO010000113.1:0-10208 GCA_041687715.1 Candidatus Nanopelagicales bacterium | reverse complement strand
GCATTAGTGCGCACTTGGGCCAGGGATCTAGTGCTAACGCCATAGTTTCGGGACATAACAAGCCTTTCGAACATTTGTTCGAACAGCATAAGGCTAGCGCCCGACAAGTTTCCAATCTTTGGAAAAAGAGGCTAAAAATCCCGATAAATCAGGTGATTTAGGTCTAACTACAGATTAAATGCGCTGACTACTTCGCCAATTCGAGCCGATTGTTCGGGCTGGCAAACCTGTCCTGGCAACTCATCCCACACCGGAGTAATTGAATCTGAGATTCCGGTCTTGACGCCGGAGAGCGTCTCAAGCACCGCCAAACCGCAATACGGGACATAGAACGGTGAGTAACCACCTTCATGAGTCATGATGATTTTGCCATCGCAAACTTCATCAGCAATAGCCATTAACTCAAGTGACATAGCTCGGTACCCAGTTGGGGTAACTTGCATTCGCCCTAGTGGGTCAGCAGCACTGGCATCAAAACCTGATGGCACCACAATTAACTCTGGTTTAAATTTTCGTAATGCTGGCACTACTACTCGCTGAAATGCCTCTAAGTAAGCGCCATTTCCACAACCAGCTTGGAGTGGCACATTGATCGAATATCCGTCGCCTTCACCCTCTCCTCGATCAGCAACATTGCCACTCTTAGCCGGAAACAATCCCTCTTGATGTACCGAGATTGTTAATACATTCGGATCATTATAAAAAATCTCTTGCGTGCCATTGCCATGATGCACATCCCAATCCACAGTTGCAATGCGCTTGACACCTAATTCAGCTTGTGCAAACTTCACGGCAATTGCCGCGTTAGAAAATATGCAAAAGCCCATGCCAGTTGTTGGACGGGAGTGGTGACCTGGTGGACGAATTAGGGCATAAGCATTACGAACTTGCCCAGTAACAACGGCGCGCGTTGCCTCGATAGCCCCGCCAGCAGCAAGTAACGCGATTTCAAATGAACCATTTCCAAATGGTGATATGCCATCGCCCGCATCTCCACCTTTTGGCTGAGCACTTTCATGCTTGATGCGCTCGAAATATTCCTTGGTGTGAACCCGAAGAACTTGTTCCTCAGTTGCAGGAACTGCTGAGATGCGTGTGAGGCTTTTAGTTAACCCAGAAACTTCAAGTAATGAAGCTAAGCGAACTTTAGTCTCTGCACTTTCAACGTGTTGATAAGGCTGGGCATCTAGGCCTGATTGAAATAAACCAGCTGCTGTTCCCGTGTCGTGCCAGCCGTAAAGTTCTTCCCAAACATATCCAGTTGTCATTACATTCTCCTAATAATTTTTTGGGCTATCGCCAAGATTTTTCGTCTTCAGTCCACTCGCCACCTGGCAACTTACCTGGCGTGGAAAAGGCATCAAGAATATTTTTAGTTATTCTCGAGATGTCATTCACATACCCATTACTTGGCAGTGCGCTTGTCCAAGCAATTGAACCAGTTGAAAAAACTGCACCGTTATTTCCAGCTGTGAAGTACGTCATATCTGCTCGCACTGCTGGGTTTTGTGTTCCAAGCAATCCTGGGTGATGAAACATTATGTCTTCATGCACTCCAGGGTAATTATCTGACCAGTTAGTTGATGAACCCAAAAGCTTGGTGTGCGGCGGCGTACCCAACAACAAGTCATAGCGTTCTGTTTCCAGGCCAGCAGCGCCACCGAGTGCTAAGCCGTGGTCGCCAAATTTTTCACCTTCAACACCATCAAAAATCCACGATACAGATTTGTGGTAGCTATCAGGCATCCGAAAGTAAGGGTGGCAAGCATCAAAACCTTGAGTGGTGAAACCGACGCCAGTTAACTTTTGTGGAGCGCGACCACGGTTACGCCAGATGCCGCCACGTTCCGCTGATGTTGCGTGGTAATACTCGCCAGGCTCAGCTTGCCAGGCGCGCATACCTGCTTCACCCTTTCTAACTTCCATAACTGCAGGCTCGCCTTCACGATAAGAGCTCACCCAGTAGAAACCATTGCCACCCATGTACATGAGTCGACCACCAGTTGATATGTACTCCTCTAGAACGTCAAGTCCAAACTCATTCCAATATTCAGGATGCGAGCCAGTGATGACTACTGAGTAGTTTTTCAAAAATTCAAGACCATCTTTCATAAGGTCATGATCTGTGGCAACTTCAAAATCGTAACCTTGATTTTCTAGCCAGGCAGTTGCGGATAAATCGCGCGGGAACTGCCAGGTTGTACCAATTGCAGATGAGCGCCATTTTGGTCGCATGTTCAGAATCGGGCGCAACCAAGACGTATAGCAAACACCTTCCCCATCGGCGTAGTGATCGTAAGTTGATCGCCCGTATTTAGGATCTTGGAAATAATCTGCTTCAGTTTTAGTTAAAACTGCTGGGTGTGAGCCAATTGCCTGGGCTACTGGTACGTGATGAACAATCATTTCATTTGCGTAAGCAAGATATGAGTTCGTAGGAAACAAGTAGAGAATTCGAGCTTTAGGTTTGGCTGCCCGCACAAAAAATGGGATGTAATCTTCGACATCACCAATTCGAATTCGCGCTGCATAAGCCGCGCTTTTTAGTCCAGCTGGAATTGTCCAAGAAAATGATTCGTCCCACTCACAATCAACTACGGAGTCATCATGGAATGCGATGCCACCATATTCGCCAGGAGCAACTCGCCAATCATCGTGCTTTCCGGACCAGTTATATCCCGTCATGGCACGGATTGGGCGCTGTACGCCTTGCCCGTGCAGCTTGTTGTCACTCACATCAATAACAGTGTCGCCGATGCCATCTTCGCCGTATCCAATTGTCGTATCCCAACCGGCAACGAGGCCTTCAACTGCAGGCTCTTGGTAGCACTGCGATTTAATTTGCGAAATGCTAAGCGCGCGATTCCATACGTAGGAGCGATCAATTTTTCCGTTGAAAAGCATGTCTTTAAATGGGCCACGAACTGTTGCTGAATTAGCGGCGGCTGCCCACATAAAGTCAGTACTTGCATTCTTTACTTTAAGTTTTAATGATTGCTCAACAGAACTCAAATGATCAAAGGGTGCAACGCGACCTAAGCGCCCGTTATAAGGATTGACAATCGCTTCTTGATGCAAGATAGCTTTGCCGGATTTTGCGTCAAATGAGGCAGCAACAAAATACCAAGTGTGATGCGCCATTGGAACTTGAGAAACTATTTCATCTGTGTCTTTCCCGTTTGCAATCCAAAAAGCTAACCGGCTCGCCTGATCAATACCAAGGGCGTAACCCGCTGTTTCATGCAGGGAAAACTTACCGAGAATTACTTGTCGTCCTTTTTCTGGCGTGGTTGCAAAAACATATGTTGCCAAAGTAAATGACTCTGTCAGAGCTAATTTTCCAGATGGATCATTTACTCGTATTGCATTACCGACATCCACAAACTGCTTTTTGACTGTTTTTTTACCGGAGAAGTCAGAATTAATTATTTCTTCAACAAAACCTGGTCCCTTAGGATCTTCATCGCCATGTATTAAGCGCACTATGTCGACTTGTGCTTCGGTTGCATTGTCGGCAGTTACAAAAAAAGAAATGCTTTCGCCTTCGACCACGCTTGGCTTATTTGTGTAGCCCGTGACTGATACCTGTGCCATTTTGTACTCCTTCTAGTGCTGTGACTTTAGGTCATTGATACGACGCAGGAATACCGCATGATATGCCTCGTCAAGATTTGAATAAGTTTTGTCATCGACCGATCTTGGTGGCACACCTGGGATGCCGCTTAGCGCAACAACTCGATACGCCTTAAATGCTTCCTCACAATAAACAACATATTTATTACTGATTGGTTGCTTACGGAAATAGTTAAGTATCCGTTCCAAATGATCGGAGTGTTGACCAAGTGGACTTAGCCGATGTTCCTCAATTAGTTCGGGAGTAACCCACTCCCGCAGTTGATCGCGAACTGAACGTTCAAATTCTCGCTCCGCAATCACACCTTTATCTGCAATCTCTGGACCTTGCTCAGGCAAAAATGCGCCATAGCGCGTCGTACGAGTTGCTCGAGAAAGGGCTTTACGACGCTCTCTAATTTCGATTAGTTGCTGGCGAAGTCCAAACAATCCATTTCGGGTATAGAGCACAGATGCGAGCATTAAAACGCCGACGAGAACAATGCGCCACGGACCCCACGAAGTAAACCATTGGTTGAGAAACACAACTATGACGGTTCCAACGACAGCGCCTTCCGCTTTTCCTAAGCCGCCAATAACAATCATGGCAAGCAAAAGCAGCATTTGGTCCAAGCTAAACAAGCTAAGGGATGCGCCACCTTGATTTGTAGCGTAGAACGCACCAACAAAACCTAGTGCGGAAGATGCAATCAAGAAAACTAATAAGCGAGCGCGCTGAAAATCAATTCCAATTGCAGAAGCAAAAGATTCATCTTCTTTTGATGATTGAGCTGTGCGGAGCAAGATTCCGATCTTGCCACCACTTACAAGTCGGAACACTGCAAGTGTTACGAGCAAAACAACAAATGACGTCAAATACGCAATTGTCTGACCAGTTGTGGTTTGAATAGCTTCTTCGGAAACTATTCGATTTGCTCCAAACAAAGCGCCATTAAACTGACCGCCCAAGGACTCTGACTGTGTGATGTAGTTTCGGCAAAACTCCGAAATACCAATTGTTAAGAGTGCGTAATACAGTCCATCTAATCTGCGCGCTGGGATGCTAATTATGAATCCCATTAATGCGCCAAAGAAAGTTCCAACAACTAGCATTATGGGCCAGGCAATGTCGTAAGTAACTGACAAATATGTGGCGGCATACGCGCCAACTCCAACCGTTGCCAAACTAGCAAATGACTGGAGGCCTGCAGTTCCAATGATCAAAGTCCAAAGGACATTTATCGCTGCAAAAAAACAAATGCTTCCGAAAATTGAAAATACTAATTGCTGCCCGATCACTATCGGAATTGTGGCTAATGCAGTTAACCCAATCACCCAAAAAATCGGCTTTTTATCCCGCAGAATTAATTCGCGCTGCAACGTTTTTGGGTTGTACCTGCCTTCGAATCGCAATAATGCTCGTTTTGTACGAGGCACACGAATTCGGTGAAAAAGTGAATTGCTCTTAACTTTCCAACGCGGAATCCACCTTCGGCGGCCAATAGTTTCTTTACTCACGGACATCCTCCAGAACTCCACCAAGTCCACGCGGGCGGAATGTCAAGATCGCAACTACGAGTGCAAACTGCACAAACGGAACAAATGATTGCTCGGTATAGCGCGCAGTTACCGCTTCTGCGAGTCCAAGTAGCACTGCTGCTGCAACGGTGCCCGGCATCGAACCTAAGCCACCAGCTAACGAAATAATTAAACCAACAATCAGCGGCTGCACTCCCGAAGTTGGGCTAACGAAGAAAATTTGTCCGAGTAGTACCGAGGCCAAACCAGAAAGCGCTCCACTTAATGCCAGGGCGATCATGCCAGTTGTCCGAACTGAAACACCAACCATGTTTGCGCCAAGTGGATTCATCATCATGGCTCGCATCTGTAAACCGCGACGACTGTTGCGCATCCAGAGCGTGACTATAAGTAAAACGACGGTGGCCACAACAATCGTGCCAATTTGACCATAAGCGATACTGAACTCACCCATTTTTAGACGCTTAATTCCAAAGATTTGTGGCAATGGTTTACTTTGTGGGCCAAACATCAACATAAACATCTGAGTTCCGATAATGCTGATGGCTAATGTGGCAATCAAACCTCGCACTGGAAAATTTAATCGATCATGTAGCGGCAAAAATGCTAAGCCACCAACTATTAAGCCAGCTACTGCTGAGCCGAGCATTCCCAACAAGACAACGCCGAGAGAAAGAATTACGCCATCGCGAATACTGAAATTTTTGGACATGTACTGCGCAAATAAATATGCGACATAGCCTCCGAATGTGAAAACAAATCCTTGTGCCAGATTAAGCATGCCAACACTTGACCAAGTTAGTGAGATGCCAACAGCAACAAGTCCATACATAGATGCCAGGACTAATGCGCTGGCTAATAACTCGATCATGACATTTCTGCCGATGGCGGCAGGTCGCCCAAAGCTTCGCCAACATCTTCTTTGAGTTCGCCGGCATGCATACCAAGAATTCGATCACAGCGACCCGAGAGCAACGGCAGATTTTGCTCGGCAATCAGCATTGCGCCATCACCCAGGTCAATTTCACAAAGCGCAGCGACCAAGCCGATAGAAATTTTCGGAGCAAGTCCAAGTGAAGGTTCATCAACCAAGTACAACTCGGCATCGGCCATTAGCGCTCTGCCGACAGAAACCATGCGACGTTCCCCGCCAGAGAGAGTTCCGGCTGACTGCTTTAATCGAGAACGCAATGGTGGGAAAACTTCAAGAACTGAATCTCGACGACGCTTACGGGTCTTCCAAGCACCATCGGTGTAAGCACCACTATCTAAATTTTCTTCAACTGATAGACCAGGGAAAATTGCATCTCCCTGTGGGGCAATTGCAATTCCAGAACGAACAATTTTTGGAGTATTGCGTCCTGCGCCATGGGATCTGCGCCCACCAATTTGCTGGCCTAAAAATTCAATTGAGCCATCTTGCCAGCCAGTCATGCCAACAATTGTGCTTATGAGAGTTGTCTTGCCATGACCATTAAGTCCTACTAAGCCAATACGTTCCCCTGGTTCAATCGAGAAATTAAGACCATGTAATACACGCATAGTTCCATAGCCAGAGGAAACTTCGTTCATTTCAAGCAAGCCCATTATTTTGCCTCCACCAATGTTTCAATTGGTACGTCGAAGTAGGCCGCGCGAACAGCTGGAAGTTTAAACACTGAATCAGGTGGACCTTCTGCAATTATTTCGCCAACGTCGAGAACTAACACTCGCGATGCGACCATCGCAAGAAGTTCAAGTCGGTGCTCGATCAACAAAACAGAAATTCCATATTCTTGCGTAAGCTTTCGCACAATCAAATCAATTTCGTCAATTTCAGATCCAGTCAAACCTGAAGCTGGTTCATCCAATAAAACTATTTTTGGTTCGCGAGCTAACAAACATGCAAGCATGAGTTTGCGTCGCTCAAGAGTTTCTAATCCACCTGTTGGCGTATCCATGTGTGCATTGAGGTGAACAAAGTTGGCAACCCATTCCATCCGAAGGCGACTTGGCTTTGGATCAAAAGCCTTGCGCGCTGCCTTGAGAGTTTCGCCCACAGTTAAAGTGGCGGGCACAACTGGTCGCTGGAAGGTGCGCACTAAACCTTGTTTAACGCGCTCGTGCATGTGAAGCGAAGTTATGTCGACACCATTTAATTCAACAGTACCTTTGTGATTTAAATTTCTTCCAGATAACACTTCGAAGAGGCTAGTCTTGCCGGCCCCATTGGGACCGGCAAGACCAACAACCTCTGCTTGACCAACACTTAAATTCACGTCACTAAGGATCTGACGACCACCTAGTTCAAGTGCAATGTTGCGACAAGCGAGTACTTGCATGTGACTACTTCATCCAAGCTGGCTTAACAAATACTGCTTCAGCATCGCCATCAGGAGCGATAGTCGTATGACGACCACCCTGAACTTGGTAGAAGTAATGTGTAACGCCCTTTGCACTATCTGTCTCAACGGTTGGGTAAATAGGAACCGATACATTCGAGAAGTCCAAGTGACCCGTTACACCGTCGTAAGGGTTTGCCTTGATGTACTCATTGACTGCAGCAAAATCTGCTGGGTCAACATTTTTCCAGGCATTAGCTAACACGTTCACAGTGTCGTAGCACCATGCGGTGTAGACCATGCCCATAGTTACATCGTCAACACCAAACTTCGCTTGGTATGCAGCGCGGAATGCTTTGTCCTGATCGGAAGTGTTACCTACACCGATTACGGTTCCCCAAACAAATCCTTCAGCTGCAGGTCCTGCGATTTCCAAGAACTCTGGCTGTGACGGACCGTACTGAAGGTAGACAAGTGCATCAGCAACTGGATCTCCAGCAAATTGCTGTGAGAAGGATGCTAGTTCGGCACCAATCCAGTGATCAACCATGATTGCGCCTGCAGGGTTAGCCTGAAGTTTTGCAATTACTGGACCCCAGTCTTTGGTACCTGCAGTGATGTCAATGATCTGACCTAGCTCCCACTTACCGCCTGAGGCTGCAATCGCAGCTTCAGTAGCATCTGCGATGTTCTTGTTGTAAGCAGTGTCGCCACGAATAATGTCAACCTTGTTATTGCTTGGTGTCCAAGATCCGCTATCTGAAAGCTGAGTTAGGAATGTAACGAAGCCAGCACCATAGTAAGTTTCGGCTGGATCAGTGAAGTAGTTTCCATACTTGACTGGATCAGCTTGCGCTAAATTAATGGCATCAATATTGGTGTCACCACTCATATAAGGTGCGCCATACGCTGCTGCAGCATCAAGTGCTGGTGGCGGAATAATAACGAACGCAGACTGAATTGCAGACACTTTTTCCGCAGCAAGTTTTTGGAATGCAGCAGTGATACCTTCTGGTGTCAAGATGTCGATATCAGTAACGCTGACTTCTAATGGACGACCATTAACGCCACCAGCATTATTGATTTCTTCGATTGCTAGATCAGTTCCATTCCAGCAATCTTTGTGATCCGCAATACCTGCCGGACCAGACTGTGCAAATGGTGCACCGATAACAATCGGCTCACCGGTTGGCGCAGCAGCTGTTGCTGAGGAATCCTCAGAGCCAGTACTGCAAGCAGCAAGTAACACTGCTGCGGCTGCCAAACTAGCAACCTTTATTGATGTCTTGGATCGAATCACTTTCGTCCTCCACGCATGACAGGGAGCGCGGGGTTCCGCGCTCAATTGCCCTAATACTGCTCTTAATCTAAATTTCTTGGCATCCGTCAAATGGCGGATTTACATATAGAACCAGACTGGCAAGCGAAATACTCGGGGTTTTCGCCCTAATTCGACTTCTTAACGAAAAACCACACAACGATTTGGTACAAAAAATGCTTTGGTTCCGAATAATGCCTCCAAAGTTCCCCGAATTCTGGCACTATTTCCACTATGCCAAGCCCATCTATGACTCAGGCCATGACAGCAGTTGGCCGGATTGCTGCTGTTGCCTCAGAGCAAGCGCCGCAAGCAGCGCGCGCGCAGTCCGTGCTTGAAGAATTGCGCAGCTTGATTCCATTTGAAGCTGCTGAGATAAACACACTGCATCCAATAACGGGCGAAGTCACCCCACTTGCAAGCATTGGCTATGAAACCGAAGTACTCAATCATTTACACAGTGACAGATTCACTGAACTGATGCGAGCTCTTGCTCTTCCTATGACTGGTAAGCCAATTCGAATGAAAGATCTACCAGGTGATCCCGCCGACAACTGGGCGGTTGGCGATGTTTTGTTGCCGGCTGGCTACAGCGAAGGACTCACTATGTGCTTACGCACTAATGATGGCCGGGTTACTGGTGTCATTAATTTATCGACAACTTCGAAAGCGCATCCTTCAGACATTGCTCGAGATGCAATCGGAAATCTTTGCAGCGTGCTTGCAAACATGGCAGACCAAACGCAATCAGGTAAATGGCTTTCTATGTTAATTGGCTCTGGGAAAACAGCAGTTGGATTAAGCCCTGAGGGCGATCCGATCTCACTGCCAGGATTACCTGTTCATGAGTTGTTTAAACCTGGAAGCGATTTAATGTCGTTTGCTCATAAATCTCTAGGAAGAAATACCTGGAGTTCATTTATTTGGGCGCAGCTTCCTGACGGTGACATGTATCGAATTCGCGTGATGCCATGCAGTGGCGATAGCCAACCTATGTCTGCTGTTATTTCCCTAGACGTCGCAGGCGTCAGCCCACTAAGTCATCGTGAACTTGAAGTACTTACTCTTGCTGCTAATGGACTTTCAAATCTAGAAATTGGATCTGCATTGCTGATCAGTTCTCGAACTGTTGGATCACACATTGAGCACATCTTAGATAAATTGGGCGCACCAAATCGAGCTGCTGCAGCAGCGATGGCAATTGCTGAAGGTCTAATTTTGGGTCGGGTTAAGCGTTTCGATTAACTAGATTGTTCGGTTAAGAATCAAATCCCATACCAAGACGATCAAGGGAGCGCAACCAAATATTTCGTTTCCCTTTATTGCGATCCGCTTGATCTAATGACCAGCGCGTGAAGTTAATACCCGCTGCGCGAAATGGTTCTGGTGGAAATGGAATTGGCAAAGTATTAGTCATC
>JBDNJO010000112.1:0-15192 GCA_041687715.1 Candidatus Nanopelagicales bacterium | reverse complement strand
CGTTCAAGAGCCCAATTGAATGTTCAGAGCGTTTTTCTTTTTGCAATTCAGTGCTCATGATGTCTCAACACTATTGTGCGAACAAATCTGCTTTTACTTTGGTGGCTATACCTTGCGGTAAGCAACGCTGTCGACGAGGTAATTCATCGCTGTTTTGGCATCACAATCAGGAAGCGCAGTTAGCCGCTCCCGTGCGCGATCTGCCCATTGCTCTAAAACGTCGCGCGCTTGATCCATGGCTGGGTGGACGCGAACGGCAGCAAGTGCCTCGGCGTGCTCGGCATCATTTGGTAAGGGGCGAGATAATAATTCTCGTAATCGAGCCGGAAGAGTTGAGTCCGCGAGCGCAAACAACACCGGTAACGTGCGCACGCCTTCACGTAAATCAGTGCCCGGAGTTTTACCAGAGACTTCAGATTCTATGTCTAGCAAGTCATCACTTAATTGAAAAGCTATCCCAATACTTTCGCCAAAATCTGCGATTCGATCGGTAAGTTCTGCTGAGACGCCACCCATCATCGCGCCATAACGTCCAGCAGCAGCGATGAGCGATCCAGTTTTATCTGCCAGAACCTCTAGATGATGAACCACAGGATCTTCATCGCCCTGAGGACCAACGCTTTCGCGTAATTGACCAATAACTAAACGTTCAAAAGTTTCAGCCTGAACTCGTACTGCGGCAGGACCAAGATCAGCTAGTAATTTTGAGGCACGCGCGAAAAGAAAATCGCCACTTAGAATTGCAACGGTGTTTCCCCAACGACTGTTTGCAGATTCTGCTCCCCGGCGAATTGTTGCTTCATCCATAACGTCATCGTGATACAGCGTTGCCAAGTGCGTTAATTCCACAACCACCGCCGATGGGACTACATTTTCCTTTGTTGGGTCGCCAAAATGTGAGGCGAGTAATACTAGGAGTGGGCGAAATCTTTTCCCACCTGCTTCAACTAAATGTCGGCCAGTGATATCTGCTAGTTCATAATCGCTTGAAATTTCAGCGCGGAGCCGATCCTCCACAGCGGACAGCCCTGTAAGAAGCTGCTCTTCTAGATCAGCTAATTCTTCAGGGAATAACAGGGACACAATTCAATCTTTCCACGTTGCGACTAAAGTTGCGACTTTAGATTTAACGAATGAATAGCCCCACGTTAATTACTAATTCCAGCACTGGCTGGGGAGCAATTCCTAGTAACAAGGTGAAGGCTGCACTTATTCCAATGGCAACTATCGTTAAGCCACTTGGAACTACTACTGATGGGCCATCAATCGGTGGCTCGGTGAAAAACATCAAAACTATTACGCGGGCGTAAAAGAATGCTGCAACTGCGCTTGCCAGCACGGCAATTATGACAAGTGGTGTTGCTCCACCGTCTACTGCTGCAGTGAATATTGCAAACTTTCCAGTGAAACCGCTGGTTAACGGAATACCAGCTAGTGCAAGCAAGAACAGCGCAAAAATACTCGCCATCCATGGTGATTTCTTTCCAAGTCCAGCCCACTGTGACAAATGTGTTGCTTCCCCAGATGCATCACGAACTAGGCCAACAATTGCGAAAGTTCCTAGTGAGGTGAAGGCGTAGGCAAGCAGATAAAAAAGCGAACTGGAAAGTCCGGCAGCGCTGGTGGCCACAACGCCGAGCAAAAGAAATCCAGTATGCGCAACTGAGGAGAATGCCAACATTCGTTTCATGTCAGTTTGGGTAACTGCAAGTAGTGAGCCGATGATCATGGTCAAACCAGCAATCACCCACATCATTGGACGCCAATCCCAGCGCATTCCACCAAAGGCAACATAGAAAACGCGAAGTAGTGCACCGAATGCGGCAACCTTGGTGGCAGCGCTCATGAACGCAACTAGCGGAGTTGGTGAGCCTTGATAAACATCTGGAACCCATTGATGAAATGGAACTGCGCCAACTTTGAATAGCAAGCCAACTGCAATCATTCCGATACCAGCAATGATCAACCCATCTTGGGATGAATTTTGTATTGCAATGGCGACAACGCTGAAATTAACCGAAGATGTTGCAGCATATATAAGAGCTGCACCAAAGAGAAAGAATGCGCTAGAGAACGAGCCCAGAATGAAATACTTGAGCGCTGCTTCTTGGCTCAGTAAACGTCGACGACGAGCCATGCTGGCCAGCAAATAAAGAGGTAGTGAGAAAACTTCTAAGGCGATGAACATAATCAAGAAGTCGTTGGACACTGGGAAGAGCAGCATGCCACCAACGCAGAATAAATAAAGTGGCCAAATTTCAGTCTGCATCCAACCATTTGCCGTGAACTGCCGTTCATCTTCGCTGCCTGGAAGTGTTGAGGCACGTGCAGTGAAGGCATCACCCTGTGGATCTATTTGCCGTTCGGCAAGAAGCAGCGCAGCAGAGAAGGAAATTAACAAAATGATGCCTTGAATCACCATGCCAGGACCATCAATTGCAATTGCTCCGACTGCGGCAATTTCGCGTAAGCCCTTAATTTGCCCACCGTTAAATGCTGGATCTGTAATTAGTGCGGTCGTTGAATTAAATACTAAATACGCAAAAGCTAGAACGATTGAGCTAAGCACCAATACAAGCTGAACTGGCCTGCGAAAAGTTCTTGGAACTAGGGCTTCAACAAGTACTGAGAGCACGCCTGAGGTCAACAAAATAATGATGGGAGCTAACGCTTGATACGAAATGTTTACGTTCACGGTCCACTCCCCTCAATTTCGACTGTTGCTTGTGGATCTGAAAAACCAACATATTCTTGGACTTGCTGCACTGCTGGATTTATTGCATTGAGTGCGACCTGTGGGAAGAATCCCAAGGCAATCAAAAGCACTATAAGGGGTACCACTGCTGTTAGCTCACGGCGATTAATTTCCGTAACAGTTTCAGTTACCTCTTGCGGTGGCATTCCAGTCATCATCCGCTGATACAGCCACAAAATGTAGACTGCAGCGAGCACAATTCCAAGTGTTGCAAAAATTGCTGCTGGTTGATTCACTGCAAATGTTCCAGCTAAGACCAAAAATTCAGAAACGAAACTGGACATACCTGGAAGTGCTAACGATGAAAGTCCAGAAAGTAAAAATACGCCGGTCATTATTGGCGCAACTTTTTGTACGCCACCATAATCTGCAATTCGTTTTGAACCACGGCGGGAAACTAAGTAACCCATCACTAAGAAGAGTGCGCCAGTGGAGAAACCATGATTGACCATATAGAAAGAAGCGCCGCTTAATCCTTGCGAAGTAAAGACGAAAATACCCAAAACTATAAAACCAAAGTGCGAAATAGAGGTGAAGGCAATCAGTCGCATCACATCAGTTTGGCCAATCGCAACGAGCGCGCCATAAAAAATACTTATTACTGCCAGCACAATAATTATTGGGGCATAGAACTTGCTGGCTTCAGGGAAAATCGGCAACAAGAAATGCAGCATTCCAAAAGTTCCAACTTTATCTAGAACTCCCACGAGCAAAGTTGATGTTCCAGGCGTTGCTTCAGCTGCCGCATCTGGCAACCACGTATGGAAAGGAACCATCGGTGCTTTGACTGCGAACGCAAAGAAGAACCCAAGGAATAACATTTTTTGAGTACCTGGGTCAATGTTTAACGAAGTTAGAGTTACCACGTCAAAAGTTCCAGCCCCGAGTTCGCGGGCGGAAACCACATATAATCCAATCATCGCGGCAAGCATAAATAAGCCACCGACTAGGGAATACAGCAAGAATTTCATGGCCGCATAGGCACGCTGCGGTCCACCAAATCTTCCAATCAAGAAATAGACCGGGAATAACATGGCCTCAAAGAATACATAGAACAAAAACAAATCATTTGCGGCAAACGCGCCAATCATGCAGGACTCAAGAATCAGAATTAGCGCAAAATAACCTTTGGCAGTTCCGCGAGTTGCATTTTCTGCATCCCACCACCCTGCAATCATTGCTACCGGAACCAAAATTGTAGACATAACAATGAGTAACGCGGAAATGCCGTTTACCCCAAGTGTCCAAGAGATTCCAAATGCTGCAATCCACTCGTAGGACTCTACATATTGCAAGAGCCCAGTTGAATTATCCAGGCCAGCGACAACAACTAAAGAAACTGCCAGGGTAACGATTGCAAATCCAAGTGCAACTTGCTTTGCCAATGCAGCTTTGGCAACAGGTAACAAGAAAACTACGATCGATCCCACAAGTGGAATAAGCAGCATGGTTGTTAACAACATAATTAAAGCCTCACTAATAGGAGAACTAGCGCAATTAAGGCAGCTCCACCCAACATTGTTAACGCATAGGAGCGAACTAGACCGTTCTGTAGTCGACGACTACGGGCTGACAAGCCGCCAATGGCTGCAGCGATGCCCCCAACAAATCCATCAATGGCTTTGGTATCAAACCAAGTTAATGACCGCGTCAAATACTGTCCTGGGCGCATAAACAAACTTTCATTAATGGCATCACCGTAAGCGTCGGCGCGGGCCGTTCTTGTTAACAAGCTGACATTTGCCGGTGCAACAACTGGAATTGGCCTGCGACCATAACGCAGCCAAGCGTAGCCCGCGCCAACCAGAATGACCGAAAGCGTAATTGGGATAAGTACTGCATTTGAAACTGAGTTTTGCGGATATGCAAAACCAGTTACTGGCTCTAGCCAATGTTCAATGTCCCCAATAAATAGCATTGCCATGCCACCAAAGGCTGAACCTAGGGCTAACACAATCATAGGAATTGTCATCACGGCTGAAGATTCATGTGGCTTCACATCTGGCTCCCACCGAGCTTCGCCAAAGAATGTCATCGCCATCATTCGAGTCATATAAAAAGCAGTGACGCCCGCACCAAGCAAAGTTGCAAGTCCAATAAACATGTTTTGCCCAAATGCGGCATGGATGATTTCATCTTTTGACCAGAAGCCAGCGAATGGCGGAATTCCAATAATTGCTAAGAATCCAAGTCCAAAGGTTGCGTAAGTCACCTTCATCATGGTTCTAAGTGCACCGTAGTGCCGCATATTTACATCGTCATGCATGCCATGCATAACCGATCCCGCGCCCAAGAATAATCCTGCTTTAAACATGCCGTGGGTTAGTAAATGGAAGATTGCAAATACGTATCCAACTGGTCCAAGACCAGCAGCCAAAATCATGTAGCCGATTTGACTCATAGTGGAACCAGCTAGTCCCTTTTTGATGTCATCTTTGGCAGTACCAATGAATGCACCAAGCAACAGCGTGATGGCGCCTACTGCTACCACGGCAGTTCTAGCAGTTTCGGAAAGGTCAAAGATTGCATGTGCTCGCACGATCAAATAAACACCCGCAGTGACCATAGTTGCTGCGTGGATCAAAGCCGAAACCGGAGTAGGCCCTTCCATCGCATCAAGTAACCAAGATTGCAGTGGGAACTGAGCGCTTTTACCGCAAGCTGCAAGTAACAGTGCTAAACCAATCCAAGTAAGAGTTGAAGGTGAAGCGATACCTGCTCCGGCGGCGACACCTTCAAAACTCAAGGTGCCAAATGTAACGAACATCAACAAGATTGCCAGCGCAAGACCAACATCTCCAACGCGATTAACAATGAATGCTTTTTTACCCGCAGCTGCGGCGGATGGTTTCTGTTGGTAAAAACTAATCAGAAGATAGGACGCTAAGCCCACACTTTCCCACCCGAGGTATAGCAAGAAATAATTATCAGCTAAAACCAAAAGCAACATCGCTGCGATGAACAGATTTAAATATCCAAAGAATTGGCGACGATTAGGTTCGTGCTCCATATATCCAATTGAATAGATATGGATCAAAGTTCCAACACCCGTAATTAATAACACGAAAACTATGGATAGTTGATCGAGTAAAAATCCAAATGGTATTTGAAATGCGCCAACAGCTATCCAGTCAAATAAGTGTTGACCAATTTCGCGTTCTTCTTCGGGCTTCCCAATCATCTGTACGAAAAGGATCGCTGCCACAAAAAACGAGGAAGCAGACATGGCTACAGCCAGTAAATGGCCCCAGGCATTTGTGCGACGACCACCAAGTAGAAGTACAACTGCGCCAAATAAGGGCAGTCCAATAAGTGCGGCAATCATTTCAAATTCCTCTAGTACTTCATCAGACTTGCTTCATCGATCGAGGCTGATCGACGAGTACGGAAAATTGTCACAATAATTGCTAGCCCAACAACTACTTCAGCTGCTGCAACGACCATGACAAAGAAAGCTGCAACTAAACCATCTAGAGTTCCGGTGTTACGAGCAGCTGCAACGAATGCCAAGTTAGCTGCATTTAACATCAACTCCACGCTTAAAAATACGATTATTGCATTGCGCCTCACCAATACGCCATATGCGCCGATCGTGAACAAGATGGCAGCAAGGACTAGGTAATTATTTGGGTTCACTTGCCTTCCTCAGTAATTTCTCGGGAGGTATCAACTTGTCCTTTAGTTCCGTATGTTCCCGGCAACGAGGTTGTGGAGATTGAGCCATCAGGTAGAAGTGCGGGAGTGTCAACGGCGTTGGTGCTAGCAAGAACTCCAGGAGCTGGGAGCGGAGTTATGTGGGTACCAAGAGTGCGCTCGCGCTGCATTTGATCTTGAGTTTTACGTGGCTCCCATCGTTCATTGTGTGCCAACAAAATTGCCCCAACGGCAGCAGTAATAAGTAAGGCGGAAAGTGACTCGAATGCAAATACATAGTCACGGAATATCAGCCTGGCAATTGCCTGAATATGTCCACCAGAGTTATCGTTAGCAGTCGACAAGCCTGCTGATGGCGAAGCTAGCGAACTTGTGATTGCGCCAACAAGCATCGCGCCAAAAGTTAGTGCAAAGAGTGAGGCTAAAACGCGCTGACCCTTAATTGTTTCAATGAGCGAGTCAGAAGAATCCACACCGACCATCATCAGAACGAAAAGGAACATCATCATAATTGCCCCGGTGTAAACAATGACTTGGATGATCCCCAAGAACGGAGCTTCTAACGCAAAATAAAGTATCGCGATATTGATCATTGCAAAAGCTACCCACAACGCACTATGAACTGCCTTGCGAGATATCACCATTCCGATCGCACCTACTACAGCGAAAGTTCCCGAAACTCCAAAGACTAAACTCTCACCGGTCATTGCTCACCGACTATTGTAGCTTTTGTGCTTGCTTTGACTTTGCCTTCGTAGTAATCAATGGCTGTAGTGCCAGGCGCCATATCATGCGGTGGCAGCTCCATGCCCGCTAATAGTGGTGCTAATAGATCTTCTCTTGTGAAAATTAACTTTTCCCGACTGTCGTCAGCAAGCTCGTACTCGTTTGTCATAGTTAGTGCACGGGTAGGACACGCTTCGATACATAGTCCGCAAAAAATGCAGCGCAAATAGTTGATTTGATATGTGCGGCCATAACGTTCACCTGGGGAAAAGCGCTCTTCGTCAGTGTTGTCTGCGCCCTCAACATAAATAGCATCAGCTGGGCAGGCCCAGGCGCAAAGTTCACAGCCAATACATTTTTCCAAACCGTCTGGGTGTCGATTTAACTGATGCCGACCATGAAACCTTGGCTTTGGTGGATACTTTTCGCGCTCTTCTGGGTACTGCTCAGTAGTAGGTTTTTTAAACATGGATCGAAAAGTCACTCCGAAACCGCGAATTACTTGTGGAATTTTAGGCATTTAATTGTCCTCTTTTACTTCCATAGTGATTCCAACTTTAGCCGCAGGGCTTTGTACTGCTAAGACAGAGTGGCGTGATAGTTGCGCTACTTGGCCAGGCATAGGTGGCACTGGGAAGCCTCCGGCAAATGGATCAAATTCTTGGTCAGCCTCAAGCACTAGGCGAGCTGCTTCCTCTTCATCTGACTTTTTGCGACGTAAATCGAAAGCGTAGGAAACAATGACGATTAAAAACAGCACCGCGCTCGCTGCGAACAATAAGTTTCGTGACTCTAGGCCACCAGTGCTTCGCAGGTAACGAGCAACTGCAACAATCAAAATCCAAGCGATCGAAACTGGAATCAAAACTTTCCAGCCAAACTTCATAAATTGGTCGTAGCGAAGTCGTGGCAAGGTTCCCCGTAGCCATATGAATACAAAAATGAAAGCAAAAACTTTTCCAAAGAACCAAACCATTGGCCACCAGCCAACGTTTGCCTGATCCCAAAGTGAAATTGGCCACGGTGCGCGCCAGCCGCCAAGGAATAATGTAGTTGCAAGCGCGGAAACAGTCACCATGTTGATGTATTCAGCAAGGAAGAATAGTGCGAACTTTAATGACGAATATTCTGTGTGGAAACCTGCAACGAGTTCGCCTTCAGCTTCTGGTAAATCAAACGGCGCACGGTTGGTTTCCCCAACCATCGCAGTCGTATAAATAACAAATGACGGTAGAAGTAAAACTATGTACCACATTGGTTCTTGGGCAGCCACAATTTGTGAAGTTGACATTGATTGGGCGTACAAGAAAACCGCTACGAATGAGAGTCCCATTGCGATTTCATAACTAATCATTTGAGCTGATGAGCGCAAGCCACCCAGCAGTGGGTAAATCGAACCTGAAGACCAACCTGCGAGCACGATTCCATAAATACCTACCGATGCAACAGCAAGTACATACAAAACTGAAACTGAAAAATCTGTTAACTGAAGTGGTGTTACATGTCCGAGTATTGAAACCTCAGGTCCAAATGGAATTACCGCAAACGTAAGGAAAGCAGCAGTTACCGCGATGACCGGCGCAATCGCATACACCGCAAAGTGAACACCCTTTGGAATGATTTCTTCTTTAAGCGCGAGTTTGACGCCATCCATAAGTGACTGAAGTAATCCAAATGGCCCAACTCGATTAGGCCCAATGCGCATCTGCATTCTGCCAACTACTCGACGCTCTGCCCAAATGGTAAGTAACGTCATCACGACCATGATTACGAAAATTCCCAAAACTTTTATGGCAATTACGCTGCCCGGATCAGAGCCAAAAATACCAAGGTCACCTTGTGCTTGTTTAATAGACATTAATTGCTCACCTGCGAAACAGAAACAACGCATCCAGAAGGTAAGTTCAGTGAACTACCTTCACTGTTTGCCGGAACCCAAACGACATCATCAGCCATTCCTGCAGTAACAACGAGTGGAACTGTCGCGGTGTTTCCCGCAAAACTTACTGAAGTACTAGCACCGTCTAATAACTTCAAAGCATTAGCGGTATTGGGGCTTAACCTGACAACTGCAACTCTGGAAGTTGCTGCTAAATAAGGTTCGCCACTTTGCAGCGCACCCTTGTCAAGCAAATGTCGCCAAGACGAAAGAACGGCATGGCCTGGTGCGATTTTCTCGGTACTTTCTGGCTCCGCTGACAATTTTGGTTTAGTTGCAGAAGACCAATAATCCGAAACACTTAACGACTTACCAAATTGCGTCGCGATCTCGCCAAGAACTGCAGCATCGCTAATTGCCCCTGCAGTTGGAATGACCGCCTTAAAGCTGCGATCACGGCCTTCCCAGTTTCGGAAAGTACCGCTCTTTTCCGTTACAACGGCAACAGGTAGAACTACATCAGCAAGCGCTGTGATTTCAGTGTGACGAATTTCTAATGAAACTACGAAATCAGCACGCGAAATCGCTGACAGTAATTCACCAGCCACATCTTCTGGTGACACGCCACCAATAAGAAGTCCCTTAACTTGCTTTCCAGTTGCCGCGATAATTTCTGTCGTATTTCGACCACCAATTGGTAGCAAACCAGCATCAAGTGCGCCGCGATCTCCAGCGCGACGTGGAATCCAAGCTAAGCGTGCGCCAGTTGCCTGAGCTAAATCAACGACTGCCTTAAGTGCGCCAGGTGTTTGCGCGGCCCGCTCCCCAACCAAAATGATGCTGTCTTTACCGGAAAGATTTGACGCAGCTTTTGTTATTACTGAAACTTCTTCCCGTGGTCCGGCAACCAAAAGTTTGCCCTTCATTTTTGCCAGACCGGCGCTCGCATATGGCGCCACGGAGTAGACCTTGGTGTTTCCTTTTAGGGCTGCTTTGCGAAGTCGTAAAAATACGATTGGAGATTCATCTTCAGGTTCAAAGCCAACCAGAAGAACACTTGCGGCAGCTTCCAAGTCGCCATATGTAACATCAAGTGCGGTGCCTGCTACGTAGTTCGCCAAAAATGCAGTTTCCTCATTACTTACTTGGCGAGTTCTAAAGTCCACATCATTAGTGCCAAGTACTTCGCGCGCGAATGCCGCGTATGCCTGGGCATCTTCGAGCGTGACTCGCCCACCAGTAAGCACTCCAGTTGCTGCGCCAGTTTCAGTTAGCCCAGCGGCAGCGACTCGAAGCGCCTCTGGCCAAGAAGTAGGAACTAAGTTTCCATCAGCGTCTCGCACTAGAGGCTGAGTTAAGCGAGCTTCGGAGGCGTAAGGGAATGCAAATCGTCCCTTGTCACAGTTCCATTCCTCATTTACTTCAGGTGCATCCCAGGCCAACCGGCGCATCACAGAACTTCGACGAACATCAGTACGCAAAGCGCAGCCACTCGCGCAGTGCTCGCATGCAGTTGGCGCGCTCACCAAATCGAATGGGCGGGAACGGAAGCGATACTTCGCGCTCGTTAATGCGCCAACGGGACAAATTTGAATGGTGTTGCCGGAGAAATATGAATCAAAAGGTTGATCTTCGGAGATACCTACTTGTTGATTCGCGCCACGCTCGAGTAATTCAATGAATGGGTCGCCCGCGATTTCATCCGCAAACCGAGTGCAGCGTGCGCATGAAACACAACGCTCCCGATCTAAAAGTACTTGGGCACTGACGTTGATTGGTTTTGGAAATGTTCGCTTGGTCCCCAGAAATCTTGTTTCGCCTTGACCATTTGTCATTGCTTGATTTTGTAACGGACATTCGCCACCCTTGTCGCAAATTGGACAATCCAGCGGGTGATTAATTAATAAAAATTCCATGACGCCGGCTTGGGCTTTTTCTGCCAATTCGCTGGTGTGTTGTGTCTTGATAACCATGCCATCGGCAACCACAATCGCACATGATGGCTGCGGATTACCCTGGCCTTCAATTTCAACTAGACACATGCGACATGCTGCTACTGGTTCAAGAAGCGGGTGATCACAAAAACGTGGGATAGCAGTGCCAAGCATTTCAGCAACACGAATGATTAACGTACCGGCTGGGACTTCTACGGCTACGCCATCAACGGTGACCATAACTGTTTGAGTGGTTACTGTCATAGTGATGCTCCAGCAAACACAGTCGATGCAACAGGATCAAATGAAACATTTGCTGCCGTTGATGTTGCTTGAATGAATTCATCACGGAAATATTTAAGAGCTGCTGGAAATGGTGTTGCTGCTGCGTCGCCAAGGGCGCAGAACGATCTTCCAGCTATCTGCTCACAAATGTCGATCAACTTATCGAGGTCTGCTTCAGTTCCATGTCCCGCTTCAAAGCGATGAAGTACATCACTTAACCACCATGTTCCTTCTCGGCATGGCGTGCACTTTCCACAGGACTCATGTTTGTAGAACGAAATCCAACCAGTTACTGCGCGCACCACTGAAGTTGTTTCATCAAAAATCATTGGTGTGCCCGTACCCAGCATTGAACCAACGGCCGCAATGTCTTCATAAGTAAGAGGTGTGTCCAATAGATCTGGAGTCAGCATTGGAACTGAAGAACCACCAGGCAACCAGAATTTAACGCTATGACCATTGCGCACACCACCAGCATGTTCAAGAAGTTCGCGCATCGTAATTCCAAGTGGAGCTTCATAAATTCCAGGGCGATTCACGTGACCCGAAACTGCGAAAAGTTTGAAGCCAGGTGACTTCTCGGTTCCAAAGGATCTAAACCAGTCAACACCGTTATTAATAAGGTAAGGAATGTTTGCGATAGTTTCCACGTTATTTACACAAGATGGCGAAGCGTAAAGTCCGACTACTGCGGGGAACGGTGGCTTTAATCGAGGCTGACCTCGACGTCCCTCGAGGGAATCAAGTAGCGCAGTTTCTTCGCCACAAATGTAAGCTCCTGCGCCGGCATGTAAAACAACTTCAAGATCAAATCCGGAACCCATAATATTTTTGCCAAGGTAACCGGCTGCATACGCTTCTCGGATTGCGTTATCAACTCGGCGGAAGACATGAGGTATTTCGCCACGAATGTAAATGAATGCATGATTGGCTCGCATCGCATAAGCCGCGATGATTATGCCCTCAATTAACGAGTGCGGGTTAGCCATCATTAACGGAGTGTCCTTGCAAGCGCCTGGTTCTGACTCATCAGCGTTAACGACTAAGTAATGTGGCTTGTCATCACCTTGCGGGACAAAGCTCCATTTAAGTCCAGTCGGAAATCCTGCGCCACCACGTCCGCGTAATCCCGAGTCCTTGACTATCGAAATGACTTCATCGGGACCGGTTGCAAATGCTTTTTTAAATGCCGTATAGCCACCATAACGTTGGTAACCCGAAATTTTGTAAGAATCGGGCTCATCCCAATGCGCGCTTAATACTGGAGTGAGTGTCATATTTTTACTCCTGGTGCACTTTGGCCAAGTTCTTTGGCTCGCTTCAAGCCAGCTAACATTTGTTCGTCTGCCTGCACGCCATCATCAACAAGTCCGTCAACGAAGCCAGCAAGAGTCAATTCATTTTCTTTAAAAGTACGAATGCGCGGTCCGCGAGTACTTATTACTTCTTTACCGCTTGCTAATTTTTCTACAACATCAATGGCTGATTCTGGCGTCATGTTGTCCAGGAATTCCCAGTTAGCAGTCATCACTGGAGCATGTGTGCAAGCAGCTTGGCACTCAATGCGCTCTAACGAAATTTTTCCATCAGGAGTAACTTCGTCATGACCAATACCTAAGCGCGAGCTGACTTTTTCCCAGATCGCATCGCCACCTAAAATTCCACAGCTTGGGTTAATGCAAACTCCAATGTGATATTCACCTGCTGGCTTGCGGTGATACATAGTGTAAAAAGTTGCTACGGCGGCAACTTCCGCAGTTGTTAGGCCTAGTTCTTCTGCGCACAATGCAATGCCATCAGCACTTACGTAACCTTCTTCGGACTGAATTAAATGCAGCATCGGAAGTAAAGCCGAACGTGCCTGCGGATAGCGGGCAATAATTTCGCGCGCTTGTTCTCGTGTTTTTTCTGAAAGCGACATCTAGCGGTCCACGCCTCCCATAACTGGATCGATGGAGGCCACAGCCGCAATTACGTCGGCAATCTGGCCTCCTTCACACATGGCTGCAACGGCTTGCAAGTTTGTAAATGATGGATCGCGGTAATGAACTCGGTATGGCCGCGTGCTGCCATCAGAGACAATGTGCACTCCTAATTCGCCACGAGGTGATTCCACTGCGCTGTACACCTGACCAGCTGGAACTTGAAAACCTTCAGTAACAAGTTTGAAGTGATGGATAAGTGCTTCCATCGACTCACCCATGATGTGCCGAATGTGATCAAGAGAGTTTCCTTGACCGTCTGAACCAATTGAAAGTTGCGCTGGCCAAGCAATTTTTTTATCTTCAACCATCACAGGTCCTGGCTGCAAACGATCTAGACATTGCTCGACGATGTTTAGCGATTCGCCCATTTCTGTTAATCGAATTAAGAAGCGTCCATAAGCATCTGCTGAGGTTTGCGTCTTGACATCAAATTCATAATTTTCGTATCCGCTGTATGGCTGGGTTTTACGAAGATCTTCTGGCAGTCCAGTCGCCCGTAATACGGGACCAGTAATTCCAAGTGCCATGCAGCCAGCTAAATCTAACTTTCCAATTCCCGAAGTGCGGGCAAGCCAAATTGAGTTGTCCACCAATAAATCTGCAGTATCTTTCATGCGGCGAGGTAGTGCCATGATTGTGTCGCGAATCTGTTGTTGCGCACCTGGTGGTAAATCTTGCGCCACACCGCCAGGACGAATGTAAGCACTGTTCATCCGCAGGCCTGTGACAAGTTCAAATAAGTCAAGAACTGATTCACGTTCCCGGAAACCAAAAATCATCGCAGTTAATGCGCCGAGTTCCATTCCACCTGTTGCAAGTGCAACTAAATGCGACGAAACTCGATTCAGCTCCATCATCATTACTCGAATGATTTGAGCTCGTTCTGGAATTTGATCTGTGATACCGAGAAGTTTTTCAACTCCTAAGCAATAAGCAGTTTCATTAAAAAATGGTGAGAGGTAATCCATTCTCGTTACAAAAGTTACTCCTTGTGTCCACGTACGATATTCCAAATTCTTTTCAATGCCAGTGTGCAAGTAACCGATACCACAGCGAACTTCAGTAACCGTTTCACCTTCAAGTTCCAAGATCAGGCGTAAAACTCCATGGGTCGATGGATGTTGTGGACCCATGTTGATGACCACGCGTTCATGCTCACCTTGGGCTGCGCCAAGAACTGAATCCCAGTCTTGACCCATGACAGTGTGAACTCGACCTTCAGTAGTTTCATAAGTTGGTGCGTATGCATCGGTCATTAGCTGTAAGACCTCCGAGCATCTGGCGGCGGCACAGTTGCGCCTTTGTATTCAACCGGAACCCCGCCGAGTGGGTAATCTTTGCGCTGCGGGTGACCTTGCCAATCATCTGGCATCAAGATGCGAGTTAAGTGCGGGTGGCCATCAAAAATAATTCCAAAGAAGTCGTATGTCTCGCGTTCGTGCCAATCATTTGTTGGATAGACGGACATGATTGATGGAATGTGTGGCGCTGCATCAGGAACGCTAATTTCAATTCGAACTCTGCGATTGTGAGTGACTGATTTGAAATGATAAACCGCATGCAATTCTCGTCCGTCGTGACCTGGGTAGTGCACACCACTTACTCCCAAGCAAAGTTCAAAACGCAAACCTGGTTCATCACGTAACGCTTTTGTGAATGCAATAATTTCCGTTGGACGAACGTGGATTGTTAACTCATCCATTTCGACGACGACTTTTTCAACTGCCTTATCCCAGGTGGTTCCAAAGTCCGCAAGTCCGGCGGTTAACTCATCTGCGATGATGTCGAAGTAGCTGCCAAACGGACGAGACGATGGAGCGGGAACGGGTATTACGGTTACTAAGCCGCCAAAACCGGAAGTGTCACCAGAGCCAGTTGCTCCAAACATTCCTTGGCTCACACCTGAAACTTCTAGAAGTGGCTGCCCTGCGTGGACTAGTTCACCACTCATCAAATCGTCCTTCATTAAATTTG
>JBDNJO010000111.1:0-7924 GCA_041687715.1 Candidatus Nanopelagicales bacterium | reverse complement strand
GTTGTCTATATACATAGAGAGTAATTCGCAAGAAAATCAGGGAGAAAATAAATGACAACTACGGTTTGGCATAACGGCAGAGTATGGATTGATCAGAATCAAACTAGCCATGCGATTGCAGCCACTGATGGAGTAATTGTTGCCCATGGCGAGGAAGCTATGGCTTTGCAAGCGAACGAAACGATAGATCTAAAAGGATCAACTCTGCTTCCTGGTTTTGGTGATGGACACGCTCATCCAATTTTTGGTGGCATCGAAACATTGTTTGCCCCCGTGCGAGGTCCAGAAAAACTTGATGAACTACTTGATGCCGTAAAAAAATGGGCGGATGAAAATCCGGATGCGAAATGGGTGCGCGGCGAAGGTTACGATCCAAGTTTGGCTCCCATGGGAATCTTCGATGCGAAGTGGCTGGATGAAATTGTTCCAGACCGACCAGTGGTCTTACGCGCGATGGATTACCACACTGCTTGGGTTAACACCAAGGCAATGGAACTTGCTGGGATAACGAGTGAGACTCCGCAACCTCCAGATGGCGAGATTCCACATCGTGAAGATGGCACACCTATCGGAACATTGCGCGAATGGGGCGCTTGGTCAATGGTTTACAACTTGCTGCCACCACTAGACAATGAGCAAAGAAACAAAGCAGCTCTCGCTGCATCCGCCGCATATTCGGCGTGCGGTGTTACGTGGGCGCAAGACGCTTGGGTTGAAGATGACACATTAGACACTTGGCTTCTTGCAGCAAAATCTGGTGCCCTTAAATTCCGTGCCAACCTTGCTTGGTTTGCCGAGCCCGAAGGTATCTGGAAAACCAAAATTGATAGTTTTTCAAAGAATCGTGATCGGCTTCTAGTTGAAGCCCCTGATTTACTAACTGGAAATACGATTAAATTTTTTGCAGATGGAATTCTTGAGGGTGGTACCGCTGCAGTTCTAGAAGATTATTGTGACTGTCCAAATAAAGGTATTCCAAACTGGCGCCGCGAAGAATTAATTGAAGCGGTATGTGAGGCAGTTAAGCGAGGATTCCAGCCACACATTCATGCGATCGGCGATGCTGGCATCCGAAATGCTCTCGATGCGATTGAGGAAGCGCGCAAAATTCATAAGGATATAATCAATCCGGTAATTGCGCACTCACAGCTAATTGCGATTTCAGATTTACCTCGATTTAAAGAGCTCGATGTGATTGCAAACTTTGAACCACTGTGGGCACAGTTAGCAAATGAACAAGTCGTATTGACTATTCCAAGACTTGGTCAAGAGCGCGCAGATCGTCAATATCCGATTGCAACTCTTTTACATAGCGGTACGAAGATTTCCTTTGGCTCCGATTGGCCAGTAACTTCGCCAGTTCCCATGGAGGGCATTGGCGTGGCAATCACACGCCAGACTGACGAAGCTAAACCACCAGAGGGCTGGGTACCAAAGGAACGATTAACTTTGGATGAAGCATTGACGGCTTACACCATGGGCTCAGCAGTTCAAGCGGGCGAAGAACATTTATGGGGCGACTTGGCAATTGGAAAACGTGCTGACATTGCAATGCTAGATAGCGACATACATTCGTTAGAGCCCATGGCGGTGCGCAAAGCAAAAGTTATTGGTACTTGGTTGGGTGGCGTTCGAGTACATGGTTAACGCGCAAGTAATCATAAATACTGAATCACTATGGAACTGACTCCCTCGGAGCAGGATCGGCTGCTGATTTTTAATGTTGCCCAATTAGCTCAAGCTCGTCGGGCTCGTGGCGTCAGACTAAATAAACCAGAAGCCATAGCTCTTATTTCTCATACCGTAATTGAGTCCGCGCGCGATGGTAATTCCCATGCCCAGGCTTTAGCGGCTGGGCTTACTGCGATATCGAATAACGAACTTCTTCCTGGCATTGGTTCGATGTTGCGCGGAGTCGCAGTTGAAGCCGTATTCGATGATGGTCGTCGCTTAGTTGTGGTGGATTATGAAACATCTGATTCCGAAGCTCCCGGTCAAGTAACTCGACTTGAACCAATTTTGCCTCATGTTAAAAGTGGAGCTGTGACGATTTCAGTGCACAATAACGCAGCAATTCAAATTTCTGTTACAACACATATGCATTTCTTTGAAGTAAACCCGCATTTGTCTTTTGATCGTGAGGCGACTTACGGCATGCATCTTGACATTAGGGCTGGTGAACACATCGACTTTCCATCAGGAGACAGCGTCACTGTGCAATTGGTTCCAATAACAGGAGATCGAGTTTTAATTGGCTTTGCTGGATTAGTAGACGGTCCATTAGATGAACCTGGCATGAAAGAACGCGCTATGGAGCGAGCTAGAACACTTGGTTACTTGGGTGAGAAAAATGAATAAACAAGAATTAATCGAAAGTCAACAAGATATTGCAGTACACGGAGCACGCAGGGGTGACTTTGTGCGCTTGGGAGATACTCAGCTAGTTGTTCGCGTTGAAGCAGATGATCGCGAAATTGGCAACGAAGTACAAATTGGTTTTGGTAAAAATTTGCGCGACGGTATTGGGATGCGATCTGTCGCAACTACTGAGTCGTGCGATGTGGTCATAACAAATGTTCTGATAATTGATGCAATTTTAGGAATCCGCGTAAGTTCAATTGGAATTCGTAATGGCAGGATTGTCGCAATCGGGCGCGCCGGGAATCCAGACACCATGGATGACATTGATGTAGTCGTAGGAAGCGGCAGTATTGTCATCCCTGGCGAAGGACTAATTGCTACTGCAGGCGGCATTGACACTCATGTTCATGCCATGTCTCCCCGAGTTTGTGATGCTGCTTTATCTAGCGGAGTAACAACGATAATTACCCAAGAATTTGGTCCGTTCTGGGGAGTTGGCGTTGGCTCTAAGTGGGCACTTGAGCATGCTCGCAATATGTATGGTGCCTGGCCACTAAACGTTGGGATCTTAGGTCGCGCAGCAGGCTCTACTAATGCGCCACTTCACGAAGCCATTGCTGGCGGAGTTTGTGGTTTCAAAATCCACGAGGACACTGGCGCGCATCCAAGAACTATCGATACCGCATTAACGTTTGCTGATGAATATGATGTGGCAGTTGCACTTCATTCAGATGGTTTAAATGAAATGTTAAGTGTGGCTGACACGATCAAAGTTATTGCGGGTCGCGCAGTACATGCCTTCCATGTCGAAGGTTGCGGTGGTGGTCACACTCCAGATGTTTTGCAGCTTGCTGGTCGGGAAAACATATTGGCATCATCTACTAATCCAACACTTGCATACGGCGTGAATGCTGCAGATGAACATGTTGCAATGATTATTTCTGCGCACGGTATGAATCCGGAGTTGCCAAGTGATGTTCAAATGGCGCGTAACCGAGTGCGCAATGCAACTATGGCTGCCGAAAATCGATTGCATGATATGGGAGTAATTCCCGTTACTTCATCGGACGCACTTGGTATGGGCCGTGTTGATGACACTTGGCGTAAAACTTTTGCAATGGCAAGCATGTTTGCTGATGAATCAATTTTGGATGGCAGCGTCGCTGCAAATGAAGTTGTAACCGACAATGAGCGCGTTCTTCGCCACGTTGCAAAGATCACTATCAATCCAGCTTTAGTGCACGGCTTGTCACATGAAATTGGGTCAATCCAAATTGGCCTACTCGCAGACTTAGTGTTGTGGCCATATTCCTCGTTCGCCTCAAAGCCCAACATGATTATTAAAAATGGCCTACCCGCTTGGGGCGTTGTTGGGGATCCGGGAGCAACAGTAACTAACGCGCAACCACTTCTAATTGGGCCGCAATTTGGAGCTTTTGGAGTTACGGCCGAGGACTTAGCTGTGCAATTTACTAATAGTGCCTTTACTGCCCCAAATGGCCGGCGCAAGAATGTGGCTGTTCGAAATACCCGGACAATTACAAGTTCTCAAATGATTCGACATGGAATTCTTGGCGAAGTGCATGTAGACCCCACTGGTCATGTCGTAACGTTTGATGGTCAGCATTTAACGCAACAGCCACAAAACGCAGCGACGCTTACCCGCACCTATTTGCTTTAGGAGTTTTGATGGCGCTAAACCTAGTCACTGCCTCTGGTTCAGGTGCCCAACGTGGCGCGGCAATCGGTGAGCAACTTTCTGACTTACTGCAGGTTGCCTGGAATCGCTGGGTATTTCATTTCAGTAAAAATGACGTGGATGCCGAAGATCTAGCGCACCGACTAACCGAAGTTGGCGGCTGGGAAAGCGCGGAGAGATATTGCCCAGATTTACTTGCTGAACTTGAAGCCATGGCACAAGCAGCAAACATGCCTTGGTACCAAGTTGCTGCGCTTTCGATGTTAGATGAATCTTGGGCGCTAACTGGTGGAATGGGTTGCACTGCAGTTGCAATCACAAGAAGTGGATCTCGAGCTGCTGGCCAAAATATGGATTTACCTGATTGGACTAACGGCCTGCAGACTGTTTTAAATGTTAAAGATGAATCTGGACTTGGAGTAATTGCAGCGACTTATCCTGGGTCACTTGCAACTATGGGTATGAACTCAAACGGTGTGATTGTTGTCGTTAATGCATTAGACCTGGCAATAAATATGACAGGGATGCCGGTTGATTTTGTTACTCGCGGCGCCTTACATCAACCAACTGCCGCAGATGCGATTGCCTACATTCGAGAAATTCCGCACGCAGTCGGCCAAAATTACACGGTCTTAGATGCAAAAGATTTATTTATGGTTGAGGCAGCAGCTGATCAAGTGATGGACGTGGCAACGCATCCTGAAGTCTCAGTGCACACTAACCATGCTTTTACTCGGGAATACACCGGAAGCGAAGGGTCCTATGCCCGCATGAAGGCAATTGAAGATTCGCGTGCCAACTTATTAAGTGTGGCGGATATAAAAAATGCTCTACTCGATAAGGAGTCTGGGGTCTGTATAACTCTGGGCCGCTGGCGTGAGGACATGTACTCATTCATGGGCTTAGTTGGCGATACCAACTCCAAGCAGGTTTGGGTGAATTCTGCCCCAGCCTACGATGGTCAATTTGAAGAAGTTAGTTTCCTTTAACCCACCCACCGGCAATTTGTAATCAGTTACTCGCCACACGAAAAAATCAAATACTCCCTATTCTTGTTCTATGAGTAGTTCGCAAAAAAATGTAACTGTAATTGGTGGTGGCATAGTAGGCCTTGCCTGTGCCTGGGAACTTGCTAAAGATGGCGCATCTGTAATCGTTGTCGAAACTGGTGGCTCAAGTTATGGCACATCATTGGCAAACGCTGGCTGGATTAGTCCAAGCCACATCATTCCTTTCGCTGCACCAGGAATGGTTAAAACTGGTTTTCAAAACTTAGTTGGTCGCACTGGGGCATTTTCAATTACACCGGGCGCTGGCCCGCTCGTTGCACCATGGACGCTGAAGTTTGCGCGCTCTTGTACTGATGCGCACGTTGATAATTGTGCTCCCGCATTAAAAGAATTACTTGACACCAGCATGGCCGTTATCGAAAATCTCACTGAAACTACAGACTTGAAGCGAACTAACCAACCTCAGTGGTACGTATACACATCAGAAAATGCAGAAGCAGATGCTGAGCATGAAGTAGACCTGGTAACAAAGTTTGGTGTTGATGCCAAGCAACTCGATTTACAAACGAGTTTGGACAGTGAGCCAATTCTAAAAGACACAGTTAAGGCAGTTGTGGAGTTCAGCTCTGACTTTGGTTTAGATCCCGCAAAGCTTGTTGATGTGTACCGACGCAATTGCGAAGCACTTGGCGTTACTTTTCGTGACGAAAAAGTAACTGGAATTAGTTCAACCAATCGCAATGTCACGGTAACTACCTCGACGGATTCTTGGATTAGTGATTACGTGGTACTTGCTGCTGGAGTTTGGTCACGTGAATTAGCAAAAACGATCGGTGAAAATCTTCCGATCATGCCAGCAAAAGGTCAGTCAGTTACTTTGCCAGGTGTTGCAAATATGCCAAGTCGAACTTTGATGTTGGCCGATCAGCGCATTGCCACGAATCCCATGGATTGGGGATTTCGAATGAGCACTGGATTTGCTTTGACATCCGCAAACGACATGTCGGTTAACACAAAAGCAACAGATAAATTGATCGCTACAGCCAGGCAAGCATTGAATCTGCCAGAAAAATTTGAAGTCAAAAACGAACTAGCTGGATTACGTCCTGCTAGCCCAGATGGCATGCCATACATTGGCCCACTTCCAAAAGCTCCGCGGGTTATTGCGGCAACGGGGCACGGGATGTTGGGATTAATGATGGCGCCAGGAACTGGAAAATTTGTCGCGGACATGATTTCTGGCCGAGCGGTATCCCGAGATGTTATGAAGTTTTCACCCGCCAGGCCCCGGCTATAGCGATCCGAGTTCACCTGAGCGTTAGCAAATTGTGACATTGTCTAAATTGCTTACATAGGTCCCTTTTGGCGGTAAGTTCCTTATTTATAGACTCTTTGTGCACTGTCAATACGGCCAGATAAAGGTAGGTAGCTTTGAGCGAAAAATATCTCGAGATTCGAAACATCGTAAAGGTTTATCCAACACCCGAAGGCGGCGAAGTACGCGCCCTTGATGATGTCTCTTTGGATATTGCAGCTGGCGAATTTTTCATCTTGTTGGGCCCATCGGGCTGTGGCAAAACTACCTTACTGCGCAGCATTGCCGGACTTGAATATCCAGATAGTGGCGAAATAATTTTGCTTGGTGATCGCATTGACGACAAGCCACCATATGAGCGTCCCGTTAACACAGTTTTCCAGTCATACGCGCTGTTTCCACATATGACTGTTGGCGAAAATATTGCATTTGGCTTGGAAATGGAAAAGATAGAAAAAGACGAAGTTGCCAAGCGCGTAGTTGAAGCGCTCGAACAAGTAAAGCTTTCTGGATACGAGAATCGTTTACCTTCGCAACTTTCTGGTGGTCAACAGCAGCGCGTTGCCCTAGCACGCGCGCTTGCTAAGAAGCCAAAAGTTCTGCTACTTGATGAACCACTTTCAGCACTTGACTTGAAGTTACGTCGTGGAATGCAAGTTGAATTAAAGCGCCTGCAGCGCGAAACGGGAATTACTTTCGTTTTCGTAACGCACGATCAAGAAGAGGCCATGTCAATGGGTGATCGTATTGCCGTATTTAGTCAGGGAAAAATTGTTCAACTAGACTCACCAGTTAACGTTTATCGCCGACCTATCAATGCGTACGTTGCAGACTTTATCGGCGAAACTAATTTGATTGAAGGAACAATAGTTGCAGGTGGTATTGAACTTCCAGGCGGCAATCTGTTGCCAATATCTCAACTTGCAGACGACAGCTTCATTCCAGAATCTGGTCAAGTCACTGTTGCAATCCGACCAGAAGATTTAGTGCTTGCAAGTGATGGACTGATTAGCGGCACTGTTCGAGATGTAATTTTCACGGGCGATTCAGTGCGAGTTCATGTCACAGTCGGTGATATTGAAGTTATTGCTTCGCTCGCCTCTTATGGCATTTCGATTCCAGCGCAAGGCAGCCAAGTTGCTTTGAATCCAGAACATCGAGCTGCCCGCACGGTGGCTTCATGACCGCAGCAACCGCGGCGCCGAAGTCAGGCTCAAAGTCCAAAAGTAAGCGAGCTAGGCCTGGGCAAGCATCGCCTAAATTGGCATACTTGCCAATCATCTTTTTAGCCTTTGCAATTGGTATCCCCCTACTGATAATCGTGGTTTATTCATTTCTGGAAAAACCGTCTCAAGGCACTGGCGTGAAATGGGTATTCACTACTGAGAACTACCAGGCGCTTTTTATCCAGCAAAAACTTGATGGCACCACCGCGTTGGATACTCGATACCTTAAAGTCCTTTGGACCTCGTTTTCTTACTCACTAATTACGACGATAGTTACCTTGGTACTTTCCATTCCCGTTGCAATGTGGATTGC
>JBDNJO010000020.1:0-6314 GCA_041687715.1 Candidatus Nanopelagicales bacterium | reverse complement strand
TCGCCTGCGAACAAGTCTTTTGCTTTTCTTATTAGCTCAAAAGAACTGGCTATTGCATACCCAGTTTCATTTTGTTCGCCTGCGAACAAGTCTTTTGCTTTTCTTATTAGCTCAAAAGAACTGGCTATTGCATACCCAGTTCTTTTGAGCGATCCCTCGCTGCTTCCATCGCACTCAAAAAAGCTGCTCGAACTTTAAAATCATCAAACTGTCGAAGCGCTGCAACTGTTGTGCCACCAGGAGAAGTAACTTGCTCACGCAACACGGTTGGGTGCTCGCCAGTTTCGCGCAACATAGTTGCTGCGCCATAAACCGTTTGGAGGACTAACGCATTTGCCACATCACGCGGTAGGCCAAGCATTACCCCACCTTCGATCATGGCTTCAACAGCATAAAAAATGTATGCCGGTCCTGAGCCTGAAATCGCAGTTACTGCATCTTGATATTTTTCAGGGACTCGAACTACCTGTCCAACACTGCGCAACAACGTTTCCGTAGTTTGCATATGTTCTTCAGTGCAATGCGAGCCAGCGTTAATCGCAGCCATACCTTCATCAACAAGAGCCGGTGTATTAGGCATGACGCGTATGACTGGGGTGTTAGCTGGTAATAAATTTTCTATGAATGCCGTGGTGATACCAGCGGCCAAAGAAACAACCAAAGTATTTGGTTTTAAAAAATCACAAATTTCCGCGAGCGCTATGGCCATGTCTTGTGGCTTCACAACTAGAACTACAGTTTGTGCTTTCGCAGCTACCTCTTGATTTGTGCCATTTGCAACGCCATGTTTTTGCGTGACCTCAGCAGAACGTTCTAACCTGCGATCGGCAATTAGCAATTCACTTGTCGGCACGCCTGCGCGCAGAAGTCCAGAGAGCAGGGCCTCACCCATAACGCCCGCGCCAATAATCGCGGTAGTCACAATTGACACCTAGCCTTTAGAAACTAAGGAACGCAGAAATAATGCCAAGTTCGATGGTTTTTCTGCCATGCGGCGCATTAAGTATGGGTACCACTGCTGGCCATACGGCACATAAATCCGAATCTTATGGCCGAGTTCAGCCAGGCGAAGTTGCTCTTGTGGGCGCACGCCAAGCAGCATCTGGAATTCAAATGTGGACTTATCGCGCCCACTGCTTAATGCCAAGGCCTGGCCAATCTGAATCAGGCGAGGATCATGTGTAGCCAACATTGGATACGCACTGGACTCAAGTAGATTTCGCATGCTTCGCACATATGCCTTATCGATTTCAACGCGATCTACATAAGCAACATCAGTTGCTTCGGCGTAGGCACCTTTACATAACCGAATTCGAGAATCTTGATATGAATAGGCTGCGACGTCAGCTTCAGTGCGATGCAATTGTGCTTGCAATACCCCACCAGTCGTAGGGAACTCATTTCGAATTGCCGTAAGTATACGAAGCGTCGAATCAATTGTGGTGTGGTCTTCCATGTCAAAGGTAACTGTCGTACCTACAGTTTTTGCGACTGCGCAAATCGCAAGACCATTTTCTAATGCAATTTTTTCGCCATCTGCGCCAAGCGTCTGGCCGACTGCAGACAATTTAACTGACACTTCAGCAGTGCCTGTTAAGCCAGCACCCGAGAGTGCGTTCAGAACATCTTTGTAATCTGAAACTGTGGCATCTGCCGCAGCGCGATCCAAAGTGTCCTCGCCAAGTCGATCAACGGAGGCTAGCAAACCATTGTCATGTAATCCCTGGACTGTGGATATCACATTGGCAGTTGTCGTACCGGCAACAAATCTATTCACGACGCCACGACTCAGTGGTGAAGTAGAAACTAAGTGCTCTAACTTTGGACTACGTGAAGCCGAAACCAATAATTCGCGAAGCATGATTCTCCTGCCTTATTAGACCTTGAGTTGCGGTCTAGGCATAACTTTACGCTTAATGTTTAGTCACGCATCGTCAGGGAACCAGTCCAACCGGCGCAGAATTAGCCCTTCACGAAGTGCCCAAGGGCAAACTTCCAAGACTTCTAAGCCCAGAAAATTCATGGCTTCTTGCGCAACAATTGCGCCCGCAAGCAGTTGCTCAGCTCGCCCAGTTGATACTCCTGGCAATTGGGCACGTTGCACGATAGACATTTCACTCAACTTTGGCACCCAAATATCTAAAGTTTCCAAAGTTAGTTCGCGCTGAACGCGCTGGCCTTCGCTCGAAGGCGCTGCGCCGCCAATCCGGGCCAGCTGGCGAAAAGTTTTACTGGTTGCGACAGCGTGATCAAAGTCAACATTTTTTAACTTTGAAAAATTTTCCTCTAGCGTCTTTTTTACATATTTGCGCAAGGATTTAATTTCATCCCCACCCGGAACTTCTGAAGTAAAAAAGTCTCGAGTCAAACGCCCAGCACCCAGCGGTATCGACATTGCAAGATCTGGATGTTCATCAGCACCTGATGCCACTTCAAATGAACCGCCACCGACATCAGCAACCAAGAGTCGTCCCGACGACCAGCCAAACCAACGACGCACCGCTAAGAAGGTTAAGGCAGCTTCATGTTCCCCGTTAAGAACCTGAAGCTCGATTCCAGTTTCTTGCTTGATCTTGGCCAAAATTGAGTCGCTGTTTCGCGATTCGCGAATTGCTGAGGTTGCGAATGCGAGCAAGTCATCGCAGGCATGATCCTTTATGAAGGTATTGCAGTCGTGCAGTACCTCGATTAGAGACTTGACCGATGACTTAGTAAGGGCGCCATCATCCTTTAACTGCTCAGCTAACCTCAGCTCGTACTTTTGTGACATTGCTGGAATCGGCGCTGCTCCCGCATAAGCATCCACGATTAGTAGGTGGACCGTGTTTGAACCAACGTCTAACACTGCCATTCGCATAACCAAAATGTTACTGGCGACAGGAGTGCAAGGTGCGCAAGCAGACCAAAGCATACTAAGATTCAATCGTGGTTGAAAAGAATCCTGATTTCCCTCGCGCGTGGGTCGAGTTTGTTGATCCCGAGGATGAGACAAATTTATATCGGTGCGATCTAACTTGGCTGACGAGTCGTTGGACTTGTATTTGGGGAAATGGTTGCAAGGGAATCGATAAAGAAAATCCTGATGTCGGCTGTTGCAGCTTAGGCGCACACATCGCAGATAAAGAAGATTTTAAGAACACTAAAAAATATGCCGCAATGCTGACACCTGATATTTGGCAAAACCATAAAGAGGGTCATAAAAACGGCATGTTTGAAAAAGATGACGAAGGCGATCGCAAAACTCGGGCCTTCAATGGTGCCTGCATTTTTCACAACCGAAACGATTTTGAAGGTGGCGACGGTTGCTCGCTACATATCTTGGCGGGCCAACTTGGTGTCAATCCCCTTGTGACAAAGCCACAGGTGTGCTGGGAACTTCCAATTCGACGCACTTTCGAAGAAGTAAAGCGACCTGATGATGTGGACATAATTGTCATTAGTATCGAGGAATATTCGCGACGCGGCTGGGGTCCAGGTGGGGCAGATCTTGACTGGTACTGCACAACTGCAACCGAGGCACACGTTGGTGCGCGCGCGGTTTATCAATCTTACGAACCAGAACTTACTGCGCTTATGGGCAAAAAGGCTTACAAAATTTTGGCTGAGCACTGCAGTGCTCGCGAAGAGGTTATTGCAGCAGCAAAAGCAGCGAATAACACTCGGGCAATAAAGTACTTAGCTATCCATCCAGCTACTCCTAAATAGTCGTAGTCGAAGTAATCGACTGTCTGAGCCAACCCGTAATGTAAGGGCATGGCAAAAGCAATGCGTCCGACCTACAAATGCACGGAGTGCGGCTGGACTGGTCACAAATGGGTTGGTCGTTGCCCCGAATGCCAGGCCTGGAGTTCAGTTACTGAATCTGCTGGCGGCGCGAGCAGCGCGGGTCTTCGCACCTCGACCACTGGGGTAGCTCCTGGAAAACCGGCTCGACCGGTCAAAGACATTCCACTCGGTGAAGTTGAGCGCACTTCTACAGGTATCGAAGAATTTGATCGAGTGCTAGGTGGCGGTTTAGTTGCTGGTCAGTGCGTGCTACTTGCCGGCGAACCTGGTGTTGGAAAATCTACTTTGTTACTGGAAGCCGCAGATAAGTTTGCGCGCGCTGGAACAAAGCCTCGAAAAGTACTTTACATTTCTGGCGAAGAATCGGCTGAGCAAATTGGAATTCGGGCAAGGCGCATTGGTGTTAATGCCGACACACTTTTAATCGCAGATGAAACAGATCTAGCGGTACTACTTGGTCACGTTGAAGACGTTGATCCAGACTTACTAATTGTTGACAGTGTGCAAACCATCGCTTCAGCCGAACTCGATGGCCGCGCCGGTGGCGTAGCACAGGTACATGAAGTAACTCAAGTCTTAACACGCGCTGCCAAGGGCCGGCGTATGCCATTGCTACTTATTGGTCAATCCACCCGAGACAACTCTGTTGCAGGTCCGCGATCACTAGAACACTTAGTCGACACAGTTCTGACCTTTGAAGGTGACCGTGGCACACCACTTCGGTTATTACGAGCAAATAAAAATCGTTACGGCCCAGCCGATGAAGTTGCCTGCTTTGAACAAGCTGATGACGGACTACGGCAAGTTACTGATCCCTCCGCGTTGTTTCGTTCCCAACGTGACCAAGCAATCCCCGGAACCTGCATCGCTATCACTCTTGAGGGTCGTCGTGCATTACTAGTTGAAGTACAAGCTCTAACTACAACTAGCCCTGGAAACAATCCAATGCGACGTACGACTGGATTTGATAATGCTCGGGCCGCGATGTTAATCGCAGTGACCGAGCGCGCAGCTCGATTAAAGCTTTGGGATAAAGACGTTTATCTGGCCACTGTTGCTGGTGCCAAGATTTCTGATCCAGGCGCAGATTTGGCTATGTGCTTAGCGATAACTTCTTCGGCTCGCGACACCGCGCTACCGATCGACTTGGTGGCTATTGGCGAAGTTGCTCTTAGTGGCGACGTCCGCCCTGTGCCCGGCATGAATCAAAGACTTAGTGAAGCAGCGCGAATCGGATTCAAAACTGCTTTAGTGCCAAAAAGCACCAAGCTGCCACCAGGTGTCAAAGGCCTTCGACTAATCGAAGTGACTTCACTTGGCGATGCGGTTAACGCAGTCTGAATTCTTTTTCAATACCAAAAATTTTGTTCATTTCGCCATAGACTCATGACAACTCCAGAGAGAAAGAACAGTCGTGGTTATCAAAGAGCAAGTTGATTCCGCTGAAATTCTTCGTTCTGTTCTTGCTCAAGTCGCCCCTGGAACTGCGCTCCGCGATGGGTTAGAAAGAATTCTGCGCGGTAGCACTGGTGCATTGATTGTCCTTGGTCAGGACAAGACCATAAGTGCGATAAGCAGTGGCGGTTTTGATGTAAACATCGACTTTTCGGCCACTCGACTTCGCGAATTAGCAAAAATGGATGGCGCCGTCATCTGTGATCGTGATGCCGTGAAGATCATTTCAGCAGCTGTGCAACTATTGCCAGATCCTAAAATTTCAACTGATGAGCAAGGAACACGTCACCGAACAGCAGATCGTGTTTCTAGGCAATCAAATTTGCCAGTTATCAGTGTGAGTAAATCGATGAACATAATTGCGCTCTATTTAAATGGCCGTCGTTATGTACTGGAAGATTCCGCAACCATACTGTCCAAAGCCAATCAAGCACTTGCCACACTAGAGCGTTATCGCGCCCGGTTGGATGAAGTTGCGGGCTCGCTTTCCACTATGGAAATTGAAGACTTAGTAACTTCTCGCGATGTTTCAACGGTCGTACAACGACATGAAATGGTTCGCAGAATTTCAAATGAAATCGCAGCACATGTTATTGAGCTTGGTACTGATGGCCGATTGTTATCACTTCAACTAGAAGAACTAACTTCAGGAACGGCTGCTGATCTGGGTTACATAATTGCGGACTATTTACCAAGTGGTGGACGCAGAGCCAATAAAGCTGGGGTGATTCTGCAAAATCTTGCCGAGTTGGATGCTTCTGGATTATTAGACGTATCAAAAATTGCTGAGGTCATTGGCCTGCCAAGTGACACAGAATCCTTAGACAACCTAGTTCACCCACGCGGTTTTCGTTTGCTTGCAAAAGTGCCTCGACTGCCAGAACAAATATTTGAGAAGTTAATATCTCACTTTGGAAGTTTGCAAAATTTGCTCTCAGCATCTGCCGAAGAATTACGTGATGTTGAAGGTGTTGGAGAAACTAGAGCACGCGCAATTCGGGAAAACTTGTCACGAGTTGCCGAAGCAAGTTTGTTAGAACGTTACGTTTAACTTCTCTTGAAGTTACCTCGGT
>JBDNJO010000110.1:0-35715 GCA_041687715.1 Candidatus Nanopelagicales bacterium | reverse complement strand
CAGCAGCCCATTCACGCCGCGACCGATGCGATCGCTAATAGCCTCGACGCTACGAACTACCAAGCGGGCAATAGCGCCCAAAGCAATGGCAGAAATGACGAAGGATAAAACTGGGTTTCCATTTGTACTGTTTAAGATTCCTGCTGCAGTTGAAATGCCAAGGACTATGGCAAGTAGCCGGCGATCCGAGTGACTTAGTACTCCTAAGCCATGTTGTTGTTCCACGGTGATTGTGGCTACAGGCGCCTTGCGATTTGAGCGGTTCGATCTATGACCAGAATTCGCAACTTTTTCATGCGCTGGCTGGGGATCTACTCTGCGTCGTGACATGCCTTAAATCTTAGCGTTAATAGAAAAAAGTAAGTTATCCCTGAATTTCTGCAGGTGCCCACGTTGATTCAATAGTTGAAATCATTTCAAGTCGTAATTCTTGAGCGCGCTTTGCAAACTCGACTTGCTTTGAGGCAAACACGTCTCGACCTGCTTGGGTCTCCACTGGAATTGGAATGACGCCAAGTTCTGCCAAGTCATACGGGGCTACCTGCATGTCAACGCTTCGAATATCTTTTGCCAGCTGGAAAGTTTTGCGAACTATATCTGAGCCAAAAATAGGTGCATACCGCTGCGCATGTTTATACAAATCCATGTTTGCATGCAGGCAACCAGGTTGCTCAACATCATTTTGATCTATTCGAGTTAGCTGAAGTGGATTTAATGGCGCTGCAACAGGCGTAAAAAAGCGAAAAGCGTCAAAGTGAGTGCAGCGAAGTCCGACTTCATCGATAGTTGCTTTGATTTGCTTCTGGCTTAAACGCAGCGGCCACTTCTCATGTCGAACTTCATCGGAGCCAAGAATCATGGCCCACTCATGTAGTCCAAAGCAGCCAGAGCGTAATTCGCGGTTATGGGTCTTTGCTAAAAAATCTTTGAGGTCAAGCGCCGTACTTTGATTCTTTGCTAACCACTCATTACCTATTTGGATGACACCGTCGTGATCATTAACCCCAGGCACGAACTCATAACTAGTTGCAGGGAAATCTGCAAAGTCAGCTGCTGTTGCTTGCAATGCTGTGTTAATCCCAGGATGCCAAATTAGAAGTCGGTTAGCACTTATTGGGTAGTACTCAAATAGAAAGTCATCTACTGGATGCGACTCTTGGCGGGAGCGACGCTCTAGGCGAGGAGTTATCCAAGGCAAAACAATGTCGCGATGGGCTTCACGTAATTTTTGCCAATCTGGCCGCGCTAAATTCTGCATTTCCACACTCTTAAAACTATATCTAGATCGCTAGGCTGAGAAATCTTGCACAACTTGGCTGGATCCAGAAACGCAATGATCAACAACACTTCTGGCTAATAGCGCGCCAACAACATTTCCAGTTCCGCTGTAGGCACCAATCGCCCATACTCCGGGATGAACTTGCTCAACAATTGGCAGACCCGATTCGGTGTAACTGACTATGGCCGCCCAATGATGTTCAGTCTCAGCATCGATACCAAGTGTGCGCAATTTAGCTTCGAGATAATCACGGATTATTTGGGTAGGTTCGGCGATGTCAGTTGATTCTTGGGCAATTGCGATATCGCGACCACCACCGATTGCAACCCGACCATCGGAGAGTTGTTGCCAATAATCCCAACCGTCGCGGGTATAAACGCCGTACTTTAATTCGAGCCCAGTAACTGGCGCAGTAGAGATCATTTGCAGGCGAGTTGGTTTCGCACGATCAGAAACTTCGGGTATAACTTTTCCTAAGTTTCCATCAACAGTGACCAAAATGTGTGGCGCACTAATGGTGCCATTGGGAGTTGTTACTAAACCTTGTGAAATTTTTGTTGCAGGTGAGTGGCTAAAAATCTTTGCGCCCGCAGCAACGGCCAAGTTGGCAAGTAATACAGCGCGCTTAACTGGTTGAAATGTGCCATCAGTAGGAATTAATATTCCTTGCCCTTGTTCGCCGTCATAATCCTGTACCGGAAAACCATCAGCAAGTAAGGCATCGCGATGCGCCCAGCAATCAGCAAGGTCTGGTGAATCAAAACCAATGCGTAGCGCGCCACTTCGCGAAATGGCGCTTGGTACTGTGGCCGCCATTCGCGACATTTCATCCAAAGTGTGCTGGTAGAGCCGGCAAGCACGCTCAATACCAAGTGTTTCGCGAACATTGTGGTGAAAATCTGCGATACCTGCAAGCAGCAGTCCACCATTTCGACCTGCAGCGCCGGCTGCGATTCGATCAGAATCGATTCCAATCACATTCAAACCAAGTTGTGCGGCGTGCAGCACGGCGGTTAAACCCGAACCACCTAATCCAACAACAACTAAATCGGCGCTCAAGTTGGAACTCAGTACTGGAAAATCGGGGCGAGCAACATCTATATCCCAAACGATTCCCATTGCGGATCCTTTTCGACGATATCCAGTGAATGTGGGTCACTGGCCTTTCAGATTTGGTGATTGTGTCAGTACGTATCAGCATAGGAGTATGAATTCCACGCCGGAGCAAGAGCGCGCCGAATCAGAACAAAAAGCGCAAAGTGCTAAACGGCTGCGTGCGTTACTTGATGATGTTGAGTTAGCGCCCGAACAAACCAGTGATGACATTGCTCCAAAAACCAATCGGGACCGGGAACTTTTAGATGATGTTCCACCGCATCATGGAAATTCCTAGCAACAACCCGTAGCTTTCTTTAACTACTGCAATATCGCAATCGTAAATCCTGCGCCATTCATGTATCCCGCAATACTTGCTGCTGCAAATGACTCCACGCCAATGATGATGGCAGCGCCTTGCGAATTTCCCGTGAACAACGAATCCTTGGAATTAAGTGGTTTAGCCAAGATGATGGCGCGCGAGGCAACTAACGTTCCAATGTTCAAACCATCGTTAGTAGCACTGTAGATATCAATCGGACTACCCAATGCCAGCAGGGAAGTATTTGTGCCAGCGCTTAGCGGCAAGGAAACGGCAACGTAGTTCTTTGGCAAACCATCAAGTAAACCTGGTCCGATTACATCTGTGGAACTTATTGGTTGGTTTAGCGCTAAGTTGCGAGCAAGTGTGTGGCCGATCAAATCCGCAGGATCACTTGTCGCGGTATCCCAAAACGAAGCGTCATCTAGTTGACTCACTACAAAATCTTGCTGCGTTAATACTGAACCAGCTGCCAACTGCCGGGTCGCTACCAAAACTGTGATACCTGAATCTCGCTCAGGCATCAGTGCGCTACTTAGAAGTAAAACAGTCAGCGCGGCCAGCGTCGCCGCAATTGAGCGCCGGTAACGAACGATTAATGGGTAGGCCTTTGGAATTAAAATACGGTTTCTCATAGTTGTGCCACGATAAGGCGATTCGTTGATATCGCGGGCGCAATTGTCCACAGGTACTATGTGTTGGTACCGAAAGGATGTTATGCCTACCTATCAATATCTATGCAGCAAATGTGACGCTCCACTAGAGGTAGTTCAATCCTTTTCCGATGATGCTTTAAAAATCTGCCCAGTTTGTAACGAAGATGCTTTGCGCAAGGTTTATGGCTCCGTCGGAGTGGTGTTTAAAGGTTCTGGTTTTTACCGAAATGACTCACGCGGCACTACTAGCTCCGTGACGCCAAGTTCTACGGATAGTTCAAGTACTTCTACCTCAGCTGGTGCGGCTGCAAAGCCAGCGGCCACGCCTGCTGCGCCAAGCACACCTGCTGCGCCCAGCAAGCCAGCTACCTCAAGTTCGCCGAGCGCTAGTTAACTAAAAGTGTTGCAGTTCGGTTTGTTGGCCGCACTTGGCGCAGTAATTGGATCTCTAGCCAGACTTCAAGTTACCTATTTGATTCAAACCCCAAGTGCAACTTCATTTCCTTGGGCAACTTTCTTGGTCAATGTTGTTGGCGCATTGTTAATTGGCATTGTTGCTGGTCTGCCAAAAATTATGAGTAACGAAGCTCGCCGGCATTTTGTAGTTACTGGCGTCCTGGGAGGATTTACCACATTCTCTGCAATCGCAGTTGAGACATTGCAACTTGCAACTCAACCTGTCATTTTAATTACTTACGTTGTGGCAACTTTTGCAGTTGGAATCCTGGCAACTCACATCGGATCTTTGGTAGGTGCGCGCCGATGAATCTGTTGCTGTTTGTTTTAGTGGCCGCGCTCGGCGGATTCATTCGATTCACAGTTGAGTATTACTGGCTAGCTGTTGGAGCATCGGCGTTTCCACGGGCAACACTTCTGGTAAATGTTGTGGGCGCATTTTTATTAGGACTAGTTTTGGCGTTACCAGGTGAGTCACAAGTCATTTTAGGAATTGGATTCTGCGGCGCCCTAACAACATTTAGTGGTGTTAGTTTGCAACTGCATCGCAGGTTAACTTCGAAAGCATATCGAGCAGTCTTTAGTTACGCGGCGACTTTGCTTATTGGTGGGCTTGGCGCTGCTGGCGCCGGAATCATTATCGGAAGAATTATTTTTAGTTAACTTCGATTATTCGAGTTGGCGTTACTATGAGATCAATTGGCGCATCATGCGGCTCGGATGGAACTGACTCATCAACTTCGTCATCAAATACCAAAACAATCCGTCGTGGGCCGCCATTTTGAAAAGAAGCAAGATTTTCTAAAGCGCGATCGTAGTACCCAGCGCCTCGGCCCAGCCGCGACCCATCCAAGCCAACGCGTAGCGCAGGAACAATAATTGCGGTTGCGGTATCAATTTCAATATCGGAACTTTCTGGCTCAAGAATTCCATAGGAATTTCTTTCCAGCGATGAACCATCAAAACCCCAAGCTAAAGCGCGAGCTGGTTTCATGATCGGTAGTGCAACCGATTTACCTAAAGCGAGAAGTTGTTTGCGAAGCTGCTCAGTCGGCGGCTCAGTAGCCATGGAAACAAAACAAGTTACTAACTCACCACGACAGAGCTGATTCCAATCATGCGCAGCGATCGCCTCACCTGCTAGGGCAATTGCGCTTTCGGTGCGTGCTTCGCGTGATGCGATAGATAGTGCGCGCACTGTGTCCTTTGATTGGCTTGCCATACCTCAACCGTATTGCTAGTAAAGTCGAGGTATGGGCAACCGGGGCAGTATCAAAAAAGCCGTAATTCCAGTGGCTGGGCTTGGCACAAGATTTTTGCCAGCGACAAAAGCCACCCCAAAAGAAATGCTGCCAGTTGTTGATAAACCGGCAATTCAATATGTAGTTGAAGAAGCTGTGGCGGCTGGAATTCATGATGTGCTATTTGTTACTGGCCGCAATAAAGAATCATTAGAAAATCACTTTGATCGTTCGCCTAGCTTGGAGCGAACCCTTGCCGAGCGCGGGGCAACAAAGGCGCAATCTGAAATTCTCGAGCTAGCTGACTTGGCTGCAATGCATTATGTGCGCCAAGGAGTTCCGATGGGACTTGGTCACGCAGTAGGTATGGCCAAAGAACATGTTGGCGGCGAGACCTTTGCAGTTTTACTTGGCGATGATTTAGTTGATTCCCGCACTCCAGTTTTGCCAGACATGTTTGCCGCTGCGCAAAAACATGGTGGCAGTATTTTGGCACTGATGGAAGTTCCTTCGGATCAAATTCATTTGTATGGCTGCGCTGCAGTATTGCCAACTGACAATCCTGATGTGGTGCGAGTAACTGAACTAGTTGAAAAACCTGCTGTTGGAACTGCGCCAAGTAACTTGGCCGTGATTGGGCGCTACGTAATTAATCCAGCGGTATTTGGATTGTTAGAAAATTTAGCCCCAGGTCGTGGTGGCGAGATCCAATTAACTGATGCACTGGCAGCGCTAATTGATGTTCCAGTTGAATCTGGCGGGGGAGTTCACGCGGTGATTTTCCGCGGTAAACGCTATGACACTGGTGACAAGCTTTCTTATTTGAAGAGCGTTGTCTCACTTGCATTAGATAGAGAAGATCTCGGCCCAGACCTTCGAGCTTGGCTCACGAGTTACTTGGCAGGGGCTATTTAATGCGCACCGTTGCGCTGCACTTAGAAACCGTGTTAGCAAATGCTGTACCACTTGAATCACTTGAAGTTGGATTACTTGGCTCAGTTGGTTGCGTTCTTGCGCAAGAAGTTTCATCTGTGCAAGACGGCGTGGAAAGTGCGCTGATTTCGCAAGGCACCGAAATTGGCGCTCGCCATATTGCGTTACTAGCTGGGGAAAACATCGGTCAAATCTGGGTGCATCCAAAACCCCGAGTGGTAATCGTGACGGTAGGTAGTGATTTAGCTGACCCAGGAACGCCAGAAGATCTGCGTCCAGATGTAAACGGAATCGCGCTGACGGCTGCGTCAACTGCAGCAGGCGCCATGACGTTTCGCGTTGGCCCACTGCAAAGTGATCCAGATCTGATTCGCGCCACTATTGAAGATCAGTTAGTGCGAGCAGATGTAATTATCACTGCATGTGGCATGAATGCTGGCGACTATGACTTATTGACTAGCGTGCTGCGCGAGCTTGGTCGAGTTGAAATCGCGCGAGTAAATATGACGCCAGGTGGCGCGCAAGGTTATGGCGTTATTGGACCAGATTCGATTCCAATTTTTGTTTTGCCAGGTAACCCAAGTGCCTCACTTTTATCATTTGATATTTTTGTTCGCCCATTACTGCGTAGGCTCATGGGACATAGCAAGATTCATCACCGCGTAATTGAAGCCAGACTTGAAAATACCGTTGAAGGTGCTGTCGAAGATGCGCGTTATGTTCGGGCTCACACTTCACGTTCGGGTGGAGTAAGCGTGGTACGCTCCGTTGAAAATAGTGCCGAGCATCCATTAGCTGGACTTGGAACTGCAGACTCATTAATCATCATCCCCGCAAATACCAGTCGCGTGAATGCAGGTGAAACAGTTAAGGTTTTGCAACTTGAATCCCTGGGGGACGAATGAGCAAAGCTTGGCCGGTAACACTTCGCCACGGCGAAGTGAAAGTTCGCCCACTTCGAATTCGCGATGCGAAACGTTGGCAGAAACTTCGCGCGAGTAATCAAGACTGGCTAGCGCAGTGGGAAGCCACCTCGCCAATGCCAACACTTGAGCCACCACCCACTTTTCGACAGAGCGCTCGTCAGATGCTGGCAGAAGCGCGAACTGGTCGCACTATGCCTTTCGTTGTTGAGTATCAGGGCAGCTTCGTAGGACAGATCAATGTTTCCGATATCACTTACGGGTCATTGCGTGGTTGTCACTTTGGCTATTGGATAGATAAAAGCGCTGCTGGAAAGGGCGTTATGACGATAGCCACTGCGTTAGTTACCGATCACTTATTGCAAACACTGAAGCTGCACCGAATTGAAATTGCTATTAGGCCCGAGAACGTTCCGAGTAATCGCTTAGCTGTGCGTTTGGGATACGGCTTTGAAGGTATTAGACCAGCTTTCTTGCACATCAATAATGGTTGGCGCGATCACAATGTCTACGTAATGAATCCAGATACGATCCGCGGCGAAGTGCTGGCACACGCACTCAAAGCACGCGACACGAAAACCGGATAAACCTTTAGATCCGCATGATATTGGCTGGTAACCCGTAGCGTAATTAATTATGACTGGCTTGTTATATCTCATCGTAATTGTGATGTGGGCCGTGGTTTTGCTCCCGATTTGGTTGAAGCGACATGACCAAGAAATAGTCAAAAAAGATTTATTCACTGAAGATTTGAAACAACGCACGTGGCGTTGGCAAAAACGCGAACCAATGTCTGCTCGCCAACTTGGTTTTGTACGCAGGCGCCGGGTTGCGATGGTTTTAGCAAGTGGGTTAGTAGCAATTTTAGTTCTTGGCGCCGCTGGAAAGATTTCCCTGTTTTGGATTTCGGCACCACTTCTTTTGACGGCCGGTTTTGGTTTTGCTGCTTCGCAAAATGCTCGTAAGTCAACGCAAAGAGCTCGTTACGTTGTTTCCAAAAATGATTCCCTGCCATTAACAAAGCCGGCTGCGCCGGCACACGCCACGATTGCAGTGGCGCTTAGCAAAGCAGTAACTGAAACTACTCGTAAATGGCAACCAATTGAAACGCCAATGCCGTCTTATGTAAATGCCGCAAAAGCCACCGAGTATTCCCGTGTCATCGATGCACAAAAACCGTGGACTGGTCAAGACATGGTTGAGCAAGCAGAGCTGTTGCGCACCGAGCGCGCTGCCAGGATTCAAGAAACTCAAAAACGCCTGGAAGAAGCCCGCGCAATCGCCATGGAAAAGGCCCGCAAAGCTGCGATTGCTGCAGCGCAAACTTATCCAGAAGTTGCAGTTAAGCGCGCGGTAAACGAATAAATTTTCCGAGTTACAATTGATTTGGAAAAGGAGTTTGTATGTTAACAACCTACAAAGTTGCTGGAATGACATGTGGCCACTGCGTATCTGCCGTCACCATGGAACTATCCCTGCTGCCCACCGTCACTGCTGTCGATGTTGACCTGGAGGCAGGACAAGTCGCCGTTACCTCTGATGCCAAACTAAGTGAAGCTCAAGTAGCTACTGCGATTGACGAAGCAGGATACGAGCTCGTTAAAAACTAATGTCAGCTCGTAGCGTTGAACTAAGCGTTGGTGGCATGACGTGTGCCTCGTGTTCAAGGCGAGTAGAGAAAGCTTTAGAAAAAGTTTCTGGCGTGCGAGCCAGTGTGAATTATGCAACGGGCGTTGCCTTTGCAGAAGTAGACCCCAATGTAACTGATGCGGAACTGGTTACTGCAATTGAAAAGACGGGTTACACCGCAGCGATTGCCGGTAAAGCGATCGAACTTTATGGCGTTCGCGAATTTCAGATCCGGTTAATTTTTGGCGCAGTCCTAACGATTCCATTGATGGCAATTTCCATGGTTACGGCTTTTCAATTTGATGGCTGGCAATGGGTTTGTTTGGCCCTTGCAACACCAGTTGCAACTTGGGGTGCTTGGCCATTTCACCGTGCAGCGTATTTAAACCTGATCCATCGAGCCATCACCATGGATACTTTGGTGAGCCTTGGCGTCATGGTCTCCTACGCCTGGTCGCTGTGGGCAGTGGTATTTACACCTGCTGGCGACATGGGTGCGAAAATGAGCGCGAAACTTATTCCCACGCGGGGACACAGCATGGCGCCAGAACTTTATTTTGAAGTTGCTGCTGCTGTTACAACATTGGTCATCCTTGGAAAATATTTGGAACACCGCGCACGCTTACAGTCCCAGAAAGCAATTGAAAATTTAGCAACTTTAAATCCAAAATCTGCTCTGGTTATTCGTGACGGAATACAAGTAACGACTGCAATTGAAGATGTTGTTGTAGGTGATGTGATTTACGTTCCTGCCGGTGCGCAGATCCCGGTTGATGCAGTCGTGCTCGAGGGGTCCGGTCACGTTGATAAGTCATTGATCACTGGAGAATCCATTCCAGTAGCAGTAACTGTTGGCGATGAAGTTATTGGCGCAACTATGTTGTTAGATAGTGCGCTAACTATTCAAGCTAAAGCAGTTGGTAAAGATACAGTTTTGTCAGGAATTTCGCGCTTGGTTCATCAAGCCCAAACTGGAAAAGCCCAAGTTACTCGGTTAGTAGATCGCGTCTCGGAAATCTTTGTCCCAATTGTCGTGTTGATCGCAATTGGCACTGCGCTCACTTGGTGGCTAGTTGCCCAGGATTCTGGGATGGCGATCACCGCCGGAATCGCAGTCCTGGTGATTGCTTGCCCATGCGCACTTGGACTAGCAACACCTACAGCGCTACTTGTAGGTACTGGGCGCGGCGCGCAATTAGGAATTTTAATTCGTGGACCGCATGCCATTGAATCCAGTCAAAAAGTAAACGTAATCATCATGGATAAGACGGGCACGTTAACGCAAGGCAAAATGAGCGTGGTTGAAGTTATTACCACCATTTCGCAACCTGAGTTATGGCAGATAGTGGACGCACTTGAGGCTGGCTCAACTCATCCGATTGCTACTAGTTTGCGCCAACATGCCCGCGACCAAGGTGTCGTTGCAATTTCTGCGCAGGATGTAAAAACTGTAAGTGGTTCCGGAGTTCAAGGTTTAGTAAATGGCCAACCATGTGAGATTGGTTCGATTTCCTGGCTAAGCACTCCGCCAGGAGACATGACCGAGGCTGCGCAGCGATATGCAGTGCGCGGGGACAGCGTTGTTGTAGTTCAAAAGAATTCGCAAACCATTGCGGTCATTGCGGTTGCAGATGCACTAGATGAAACTTCGATTTCTGCACTAGCCCACCTTCGCAAATTGAACATCAAACCAATCGTTGCGTCCGGTGATAACGAGGGCGCAGTTGCGAAAGTTTGCGTGGAACTTGGAATCACGGATTACTTTGCCAGCAGTTCGCCGGCTGAAAAACTTGAATTAGTAACAGCACAACAAGAAGCTGGCGAGGTTGTTGCCATGATTGGTGATGGCATAAATGATGCAGCGGCGTTAGCTAAAGCGCATTTGAGTTTGGCTATGGGTTCTGGCGCCGATGTTGCAGCAAGCTCGGCTGACATAGTTTTACTTCGCTCCACGATGGCTGCCGCAGTCGATGCCATTGATTTATCTCGTGCAACTATGCGCACAATCAAACTAAATTTATTTTGGGCTTTTGCCTACAACGTGGCTGCGATTCCACTTGCAATGTTTGGATTACTTGGACCAGTTATTGCAGCAGCAGCCATGTCTTTCTCAAGTGTCTTTGTTGTCACTAACAGTTTGCGACTGCGTTCATTCCAATCGCAAGATAACTAAACCCAACTAGGTAGCCACATTCGTAACTGCCACATTTCATTTGAAATCGAATGGCCAGTAAGAATTGGGTAAAAGAAAATAGTTAAAACAACAGTGATCGCAACAAATGTTGGGATAGGCCAGCGCCAGTGAACTGGCCTTTGACTAGAAACTCTTTGACTTGCTAGATAAAGAAACAGGGCTAGCGCCATAACAGTGTAAGGAATAAATGCGACTGCATAAAAAGTGAATGTGGTTCGCTCGGGGAAAAATAGCCACGGTACCCAACCCGCTGCAAAAGCTACTGCTATTGGCAGGGCAGCGCTGTGACGACGGGCAACTGCAAAATAAAGGATGAATGCAATCGCAATAACCCCACCCCACCAGATGAGTGGATTGCCAAGGGGAATTACTTCTTGGGAGCAACTAGCAGTGCCACAAGTTGGATTCGTCTCATAAAAGAAACTCGTTGGTCTGATCATTAATGGCCAAGTCCAGGGACTTGCTGAATAACTATGCGGGGTAACTAAATTGGTATGAAAGTTAAGCATTTCTTGGTGATAGTGCAGCAAGCTAGCAAGTGAATCAGGTAACCAAGATTTAGTTTCTTGACCTGCTGCCCAATTTCGATCCCAGCCACCAGAGGTAGTTAGCCAGCCATACCAAGATGCCACGTAAACACCGAGTGCTAAAACGGGCATCAGGAGAGCAGGTAGAAAATCTTTCGTTAACCAGCTAGTTAGCTTCTCTAAGTTTTTCCGGCGTCGTTCGTAATCCCAAACCAGCATCATGAATCCAAATGCTGCAGCAAAATAAAGGCCGCTCCATTTAGTGGCGCAAGCCAAACCAAGTGCCAAGACCATCGCCCAACGCCAAATCTTTATTCCGCCAGAGTTTGCGCTATCTCGATCAATGATTAAAAACCCAAATGCCGCAAGTACAAAAAATGAAAGCGAAGTATCAAGAAGCGCCGTGCGACTCATCGCAATGTGTAGACCATCAAGTGCCAGCAATAAGCCAGCAAGTGTTCCGATGGCATTTGAGTTAGTGAGTCTTCGAGCAATTCGCGCCGTCAGCAGCACACTTAAAATTCCTAGAATTGCAATTGCGATTCGCCAGCCAAATGGTGTCGCGCCAAAAACCGCTTCGCCGCTTGCAATAATCCATTTACCAACGGGTGGATGCACAACGAATGAAGCTGCGTCAGTAAAAATACTTTGGTAATTAATGCCATCACTTGCCAATAGCGCAGCATCAGCATTCTCAATGACTTTTCTTTCGTAGCCAAAGTTCAAAAGTGATAGCGAATCTTTGACGTAATAAGTTTCATCAAAAATGATTGCTTTAGGTTGCCCCAAATAAGGCAGGCGAATAGCGGCTGCAAGCGCGGTTACAGCCAGTGGCCCGCGCCAACCAGCCCAGCCGCCAGGATTAGTGCTAGGCAAAACCAAGTTAACGGCAGGGCGCCGATGCGAATGCCTTACCTCTTGCACGGGGGAACTAGTGCTCACCGCTTAAAAATACAGGATTAGGTGGCAATTGCGGAATGATGGAGGAATGTCTGGTCAGTTATTCCTTGCTGCAACACCAATTGGAAATGTTGGTGATGCTTCTGCGCGGCTGCGGGAAGTTCTAGTGCTGGCAAATGTCATAGCGGCCGAGGACTCGCGCCGGGCACATCGGCTAATTGCCGACTTGGAAATTGTGACAACTGCCCAAATTTGGTCGTTCTATGACGCAGTTGAAGAAGCCAAGAGTCCAGAACTTATTAGTCGCGTACTCCAGGGCGAAACAGTTGTTGTCATTTCTGATGCAGGTATGCCAAGTGTGAGCGACCCTGGTTATCGATTAGTCCAAGAAGCAATCTCGCAGGGAGTAAAAGTTTCGGTAATACCTGGACCATCGGCCGTGTTAGCAGCGCTAGCCGTTAGTGGATTACCGGTGGATCGGTTTTCATTTGAAGGATTCTTGCCACGTAAATCCGGAGAACGACGAGCGTTATGCGAAACGTTGCTACATGAACAGCGCACAATGGTTTTCTTTGAAGCACCCCACAGGTTAGTTGAAGCACTGGTAGATCTCGAAGCCATTTTTGGAGCGGACCGGCAGGCAGTGATTTGCCGTGAGCTTACAAAAACGTACGAAGAAGTATTGCGTGGAAGTCTTACTGAGTTGATCCTTTGGAGTAACCGCGAGATTTTAGGCGAGATCACTTTGGTCATTGCTGGCGCGCAGCCATTGCCTGATACCTCGCCTGAACAATGGGTGAGGTTAGTTGCAACTCGGGTAGAAGTCGGCGAAACTCAGCGAGATGCAATCGCAGCTGTGGCTCGCGAATTGGGCGTGCCCAAGCGAGATGTTTATGACGCAGTGCTAATCGATCAACGCCAGCGAAAGAGTTAATCATGATTCGCTCTACACTTAAATCATGACCAGCAATAAAGCGTTTTATTTAACGACGCCTATTTATTATGTGAACGATGCACCTCACATTGGGCATGCGTACACAACAGTTGCTGGCGACCTCATGACTCGCTGGCATCGCATGGCAGGTGAAGATGTTTGGTTTCTAACTGGAACTGATGAGCATGGCCAAAAGGTTTTGCGCACTGCGCAAGCTAATAATGTTGAGCCCCAAGCATGGGCCGATAAATTAGTAAAAGATGCTTGGCTCCCAGTGCTTGATGTCATTGACGCTGCAAATGATGATTTCATTCGTACCACTGAGCTACGCCACACCCAGCGCGTGCAGCGCTTCTTATCCTCGCTAAAAGATGCTGGTCATATTTATGAGGGCTCGTATGAAGGCCCATATTGCGTAGGATGCGAAGAATTTAAACTGGCGGGCGATTTAATTGCTGGTGAGGGCGATGAGAAACTCTGCCCAATTCACTCCAAGCCAGTTGAGCAAATCAGTGAAACAAACTATTTCTTTAAACTTTCTGCCTTTGCTGAAAAACTGATTACTCACTACGAAGCTAACCCACAAGCAATTCGTCCAGAATCTGCTTACAACGAAGTGATGTCATTCTTGCGTTCTGGGTTACAAGATCTTTCGATTTCTCGTTCAACTTTTGACTGGGGTATTGAAGTTCCATGGGATCCATCACAAGTTGTTTATGTCTGGTTTGACGCGTTACTAAATTACGCGACTGCAGTTGGGCTAGGAGATGAACCAGGAAGTGCGGGCGCCGATAAGTTTGCAAAAACTTGGCCTGCTGATGTGCACTTAGTTGGTAAAGATATTTTGCGTTTTCACGCGGTGATTTGGCCGGCGATGTTAATGGCTGCTGACTTGCCGTTGCCAAAGTGCGTGTTTGCGCATGGCTGGTTACTTGTTGGTGGCGAGAAAATGAGTAAAAGTAAACTCACAGGAATTTCGCCGCAAAGCATTGTTGACTTAATCGGATCAGATGCCTTTCGGTATTACTTCATGCGCGCCATCATCTTTGGTCAAGATGGCTCATTTTCTTGGGAAGATTTAGTAGCGCGCTACACCGCTGAGTTAGCAAATGGATTAGGCAACTTAGCGAGTCGAGTTCAAGCAATGGTGGTCAAGAATTTTGAAGGATTACTTCCAACACCTGGCGAACTGACCGCAGCAGAAAAAGTACTAACTGATTTGCTGGTAAAAACCGCGACGCAAGCTGACACCAGCATTCGGGCATTTGATTTTCAAACTGGCATCGTGGCAGTAAAAGAATTTATCGATGCAGTAAATCTTTATGTGACTGAGCAAGAGCCATGGACATTAGCTAAAAAAGAAGACGAGGTTAGTTGCCTGCGCCTTGCCACCATTCTTTACTCAGTCTGTGAATCTCTTCGCGCGATTTCAATTTTGTATTCCCCGCTAATGCCAAAAAGCATGGCGGCTCTCTGGTCTGACATCGGAGCAAGTGAATCTGAACTCGGGAAGAACTTTGCAGACTTAGCTACTTGGGGGCAATTAGTTCCAGGAGTGAAAATTACCAAGAGCGAATCGCTGTTTCCAAGAATTGAAGAACCAGAGTCAATTTAAGGCGCGGTTATCGCTTCGTTAATAAGGTCAGCAAAAACCTTGCCGCCGGACTTTGTTAAATGAACTCCGTCAGGTGCAAAGTATTTCTTTTTCCCCTCAGAGACTGCTGCCCAGTCAACAAAGCGAACATTTGGAAATTCAGTTACGGTCTGGGCAATGATTTTATTATTTTGTTTCATCCAAGCTCGCGGCACTCGAACATTAACCACGACAACACGCTTGCGATCAGCTAAACCTGCAATCGTTTTTCGCAATACATCGTCGCGCATAGTGCCATTGGTACCCATGTGAATTACCACTACTTGGCTAAGCCGTTTTTCAGTTTTACGAACTTGGATTCGCTCAGCGATGACCTTAGGTTGTCGCGAGACTTCGGCATCGATAGTAATTTCACCGAGTGATTCCCGCAAACTATTTCGAGCACCCAGCACCACTGAATCTCCAAATACTGCTGGCGGTAAGTTCTCTTCAATCTTTCGTTGCACATCTGCTAATTGCGCAGCACTGATTACAGGATCGGTGGAAAGCACAATTGCAGGTTGCACTGCAACAACTGCGACTTCATCAATTGCAGTGATGCCGCCGATACCAGTTAAGTTTCCAGCATCTGGCATTGGTACTCGATACATTCCCACCAGACTCGCGGCCATCACCACTGATGCAATTCCAGCTGTAACAAAACCCCGAACTGCAGGGCGCGGAATTCCGACTTCGCGCCAGATCGCAAGTCGATTACCTATGGCGCCATTACGAACTGGTAATTCAACAAAGCGATAAGACAGATCCGAAATCACCAAGACGATTGCGATCTTGGCGACAAATATTATTGGCTCTGACCATTGCACATCGATTCCAGTACGCATCAAGACAAATACGGGCCAATGCCACAAATAGATGCCATAGGAACGATCGCCAAACCACTTTAAAACTGGATTACCAAGGCGAGCACCAAACTTTAAACCTGGGTGAGCAGCGATGACAATTAATACTGCGGTAAGTATGGAAAGTACTAAGAAGCCACCGCGATATAGAAACTCATTTAATTCCCCAACAAAAAGAAAGAAGTAAGCAATGCCAGCAAGGCTTAGAAAACCAATACCATTCATCGCAGTTGCACGATCTGGTGTTAGCCGTAGAGATAATTTTTCGGATCGCCACAAGGCAGCCGTTGCGCAACCAATTAGTAATCCCATGGCATGAGTATCGGTACCAAAGTAGACCCGGCTTGGATCATTCGGGATTGGAAAGCCATTTGAAATCGATAGGTACATCATCCAAGCAGTTGATGCCAAAGCTAAAACTAGCGAGAGCACAAAAACCTTTTGGCGAGGTGTTACTCGCCGAAGTGGCAATTTATATAATCCAATAATTAGAAGTGGCCAGATGACATAAAACTGTTCTTCAATTGAAAGCGACCAAAGATGCTGAAGTAAAGGTGGTCGCGAGATGTTTACAAAGTATGACTGTTCAAAAAAAAGATATGACCAGTTCAATACGAAAGCGATGGCCCAGGGCAAGTCACGACGCACTTGATAAGCGGCATCGGCAACGAATAGTCCAGAGACTAAAACGCTGGCGATCAAAACGAGAAACAGAGCTGGCAATAATCTTCGGATTCGTCGCAAGTAAAAACTGGCTCGATCTATTGTGTTAGTACGAGCAAGTTCCTCAAGCAACAAGTTTGTTATCAAAAAACCAGATAACACAAAGAAAACATCAACGCCAAGAAAGCCACCCATAAGCATTGAGATGTCGGCGTGGTAAATGATTACAGCTAATACTGCGATGCCACGAAGACCATCTAGCCCAGATAACCTGCTGATCACTTTTTGCCTTTTGGTTCTAGTGGCAGTTTCCCTAACTGCCCCATGCTCAGAATAGATTACCCAGCCACCAGTAGCGTAGAGGCGTGAGTGCAGGGAAAATAGCGTCGCCGTTAGCTGGTCCAGTTGTCGATACGCATTGCCATATGGACGTGCGCTTTGATGACGATTATGAACTTCCAGATGTTGCCCAAGCCATGGCGGATGCAAAGGCGGTAAATGTCACCAAGGTCATTCAGGTGGGGTGTGATGTTGCGAGCTCTCACTGGGCTGCGCAAACGGCTCTGACACATCCAGATGTTTGGGCGACTGTGGCATTGCATCCAAATGCCGCAGCGCACGACACTGATTTAACAAACTCGCTAGCGGAAATTGCCACACTTGCCCAGTTGCCACAGGTGCGGGGAATTGGCGAAACAGGTTTGGATTACTACCGAACCGATAAGTTGCAGGCTCAAGCCCAACACGAATCATTTCGCGCTCACATCGACATTGCCCGACAAGTAGGTAAGCCAGTTGTGATTCATGATCGCGATGCGCACGATGATGTCATTGCCACCTTGGAAACTCATGGCGCGCCAGAGACTGTGGTTTTCCATTGCTTTTCCGGGGATGCGCAAATGGCCAAGATTTGCGCGCAAGCAGGTTGGTACATGTCGATACCTGGCGTAGTGACATTTAAAAATGCTCAAAAACTTCGCGACGCAGTGTTAGAAATTCCCGACCACTTATTACTTGTGGAAACCGACTTACCGTTTTTAACTCCCACACCTAACCGGGGTCAGGCAAATGCCTCAACTAACATCCCCTGGACCGTTCGAGCAATATGCGAGGTTCGAGGGCAATCTGAGCAAGAAATTTGTGAACTTCTTTTTTCAAATGCAGCAAGGGTTTTTGGCCCATTTTGACAATATCCGACTTGCCTTAACGGGGTAGGTAAGAGGTAGCGTTGAGGTTCGAGCATTTTTGCCAGCCCTGCGCACAAATGCACAAGCGCGCCAAAAGGCGTTGATTCGGAGAAGTTATGACTCAACTTGGACGCCATCGCGCGCCCGGTCGTCATGCGCGCCCAAAATCCCGACACATTTCATTAACCACCTCCGCAGTGGCCGCCGCCGTACTTCTAACTGGTGGCATAACTGCGGCAGCAAATAGCGAAGAGCAGGAGCCTTCCTATATAGATGTTGTCGCGTTGGCAATTGATGGAACTTTTACTTACGACATTCGAAACCACGTGATTAGCAGTGATGTAGTTACCGAAAATGAAGAGCTAGCTTTTGCCAGCACGATCATTGAAGATGCGAGCATCGCAATCGGTACTCAGGTCGATATCAAAGTAGGTAAACCCGGGAAAGCGGAAGTTACTTATCAAGTAAAACTTCTTGACGGAAACGAAGTTACCCGCACTGAGATTAGTCGCACTGTGATTACGGAACCAGTGGAAGCAGAATTTATTCAGGGAACGGGAGATCCGACAAGTATTGCCGTTGCGCTCAAAACTGCAGAGCGAGAAACTGGAACTCGTTCTGGCAACAAAGAATACGCAAAACTTTGGATTAATCAAGAAAATGCTTGGGGCGAAAATCAATTTGCTTGCTTAGAAACTTTATGGTTCCGCGAAAGTAATTGGAATCATAAAGCTACTAATCCAACCTCGGGCGCTTATGGAATTCCGCAAAGTTTGCCAGGGCGAAAGATGGCTTCAGCCGGCGATGACTGGCGAACAAATCCAGCGACTCAAATTAAATGGGGAACGGATTACATTGAGGATCGATATGGCACTCCATGTGAGGCACTTGATTTCTTTTATGACAAAAACTGGTACTAAATCTTCTGACCTACATGTCTGAATCAACACTGCTTGGTGCCAGCGAAATTCGCACCCTTGCCAAATCCTTAAACACCACCCCGACGAAAAAATGGGGACAAAATTTTGTCATTGACCCAAACACTGTCAGGCGCATTGTTACTCAGGCTCACGTTGGCCCACAAGATGTTGTCGTAGAAATCGGACCTGGCTTGGGCTCGTTAACTCTGGCGCTGTTACCAAATGTCGCGCACGTTGTAGCAGTTGAGATTGATCCCGTATTAGCCAAGGCACTGCCGGAAACAATTTCCAAGCATGCCCCTGATTTGTTAGAAAACTTGACGGTTATCTCGGCTGATGCAATGCAACTATTAGAACTGCCAAACAATCCAACTCACTTAGTTGCTAATTTGCCTTACAACGTTTCAGTGCCAGTTGTTTTACATTTCTTGGAACACTTTCCATCGATCCGCGAGATCTTAGTAATGGTGCAAGCCGAAGTTGCAGACCGAATGGCGGCGCCGCCGGGCAGCAAGATCTATGGGGTACCAAGTGTCAAACTTGCTTGGTATGGCGATGTAGATCGTGCTGGCTCGATTGGTCGAAATGTATTTTGGCCGGCGCCAAATGTTGACTCTGGATTAGTTCGACTGGTTCGTAAAGATCGAGGCATTGACCCACAGCTACGAAACTTAACCTTTGCGATTGTTGATGCGGCATTTGGGCAGCGACGAAAAACATTGCGCACAGCTCTTGGCAATGTATTAGGTAGTCCACAAGAAGTTGAACAATTACTCAGGCTCGCTGGCATTGACCCAGGCCTACGCGGTGAGCAACTGAACTTGCAACAGTTTGTAGCTATCGCGCAGCATGCCAAGAAAGTAACGGTCCAGCGTGCAGCAAGCCCAGAAAGTACTGTGATCTAGTGAGGAAGTCTGTAACTGTTCGAGTGCCAGGCAAGGTAAACATTTACCTTGGTGTTGGGCCGCGGGAATTTTCGGGTTATCACGAATTAGCAACCATCTTTCAATCAGTTGGGATTTATGACGAAATCACAGTGTCGGCTGCGGATGAGTTAAGTGTCATTGGGTTAGGTGCGTTCGCAGATCGAATTCCAACAGATTCCTCAAATTTGGCTTGGCAGGCTGCCGAGTTAGTTGCTAGAGCTTGTGGTCAAGATCCAAATGTTTTGATTCAAATTGATAAGTCAATTCCAATTGCTGCAGGTATGGCTGGCGGTAGCGCAGATGCAGCAGCAACGCTCGTATCTTGTGATGCCTTTTGGAATGCCGGCATTTCGCGCGAGCAGTTGGATGAGATGGCTGCCACCTTAGGTTCTGATGTCCCATTCATGTTGCACGGTGGTTGCGCATTAGGAGTTGGTCGCGGCGATGTTCTGTCACCAGTTATGACTCGAGGTTCGTGGCACTGGGTGTTTGCCACCTTTGATGAAGGTTTATCAACTGCGCAGATTTATGAAAAGACAGATGACATGCGCGGCCTAGATTTTTTGGAAAGTCCAGAAGTGCCCGCAGAATTACTTGGCGCATTGACCAGAGGCGATGCGCAAACACTTGGACGGCTATTGCATAACGATCTGGCTCCGGCTGCAATTAAGTTGCGGCCAGTTCTTGGTCGAGTTCTGGAATATGGCATTGATTCTGGCGCCCTTGGGGCGGTTATTTCGGGAAGTGGTCCAACCTGCGCGTTCTTAGTTCACGATGAATCAAGCGCGATTGACTTAGTTGTAGATCTAAAAGCTTCTGGCTTAGTTGATGATGTAACACGAACTCACGGTCCCGTTCATGGCGCGCGAGTTATCTCGACATCAAGATAATCTCCTAGACTCACTTAGGTGAGCGCATCTGATGAAGTAGATCGAATCGTCCAAGCTTGGCAGCGGGAACGACCTGACCTTGATGTCGCCCCGCTTTCAGTTTTGAGTCGAGTTTCGCGCCTGGCTCGACATTTAGATTTAGCGCGGCGGGAAGCGTTCGCGGAATACGAACTTGAGTCTGGTGAATTCGATGTGCTTGCAGCCTTGCGCCGAGCAGGTAAACCATACGCATTAACTCCATCAGCTTTAATTTCGCAGAATTTAGTAACCAGTGGAACTATGACTAATCGAATAGATCGGTTGGAGCAAAAGAATTTAGTAGCCCGGATGCCTGATCCATCGGATGGTCGCGGAGTTTTAGTTCAACTAACTGCAAATGGAAAGTCTGCAGTTGATCGCGCTCTGGAGGAATTATTAGTTCGCGAGAATAATTTGCTTGCCAGTATTTCAATTGCGGATCGAACCAAGCTGGCAACTATTTTAAAAACTATTGTGATGCCATTTGATGAAGAGTCTGCAGGTTTAGAAAGTTAGAAATTAATTAGTTGTAGCGTCATCAGGATTACGGCGGCTGATAAGTTTTGGATTACTTTCCAGGCCAACTGCGCCGTTCCAAACAAGATTTACTAAGTGCGCAATAACTTCATCTTTTGGTGTGTCACGTTCATCTAGCCACCATTGCCCAGTTAGTGCAACCATGCCTACGAACATGTGGGCGTACATATCTGCCATCTGGAATGGAAAACCGCGAAGTTTAAATTCTTTAGAAAGTAATTCTTCAACGCGCTGTGCAACATCAGAAAGTAGTGACGCAAAACTTCCTGTTGCAGTAGCTGAAGAGGACACAGCGGGTGAGTCGCGCAGCAAAATCCGGAAGCCATCAGTATTGCTCTCGATGTAATCAAATAGCGCGCAAGCAGTCTGCTCAAGTAGTAAGCGAGGATGCGCTGCGGTCAATGCTTTTGTAATGGAGTTAAGTAAGTAAGTCATTTCGCGGTCCACAACAACGGCGTAAAGGCCATCCTTAGATCCGAAGTGTTCGTAAACCACGGGCTTTGAAACATTTGCAGTGTGCGCAATTTCCTCGACAGTGACTGACTCGAAACCCTTTTCGGCGAAAAGCATGCGGCCAACTTCAACTAATTGGGCGCGGCGCTCATGTCCAGTCATCCGAACCCGATCAAAATCGCTAGGCCGAGATCGTCCAGAAGACTCTAAGTCGTTTTCATGATCATTTGCGATTGCCACTTCAAGATTTCCTTTACTTGGTGAAGTATTACGCAGAGCAAATAAGTATTGCGCTGATTGCAAGCTCAATATCTACGACATTGAATCTGCCTGAATTTTAGGATACCGCCTACCTAATTAGTGGTCACTGCGCGAAAAATCCTATTCGTTTTGGGAAACTTAGCCTTTGACGCATAAGATTTGCAAGCAGGGTAAGTGTTTGTTAGCAAATCTTGGCCCGTATTCCCGGATCGTCTAATGGCAGGACAGCACTCTTTGGAGGTGCTTATCGTGGTTCGAATCCACGTCCGGGAGCCGAATCAGATCAGTAAACTGGGTATGTGAACAAATCGGGCGCAAAGACTTCTTCGCCCGCAGCAGTAATTGTTTTAGCTGCTGGGGCTGGCACCAGAATGAAGTCCACAAAACCTAAGGTGCTCCACGAAGTTGTGGGCATGGCCTTAATTGATCACGTGCTGCATGCTGCGGCCCCACTTTCCAGCGCAAACACCCTCGTTGTTATTGGCCACGGCAAAGAACAAGTGCTTGCGCATTTATCGCAAGTTCATCCGCACGCAGTGACAGTGGTGCAAGAGCAGCAAAATGGCACGGGCCACGCGGCCAGTATTGCGCTACAACTTTTAACTGAACTTTCTGGTCCAGTACTTGTACTTGCAGGCGACACCCCACTTCTTACAACGACAGACATGCAAAGCACACTTGCTGGGCTCGCAGACAATGCCGCAGTGGTGCTCACAGCTCACTTAAGCCAACCTGCTGGCTACGGCCGAATAGTTCGAAGTTCAACAGGTGGCGTGGACGCGATTGTTGAAGATCGCGATGCAACTGATGCACAGCGCGAAATTACTGAAGTAAATTCTGGAGTGTACGCCTTCGATGCTGCGCTACTTCGAAGTGCTTTAGCTAACTTAAAAACTGATAACTCTCAAGGTGAACAGTATTTAACTGATGTCCTTAGTATTTTGCGCAATCAAGGCCATGGTGTTGCTGCAGTCACAACTTCGGAAGAAAACATTTTGGGCGTGAATGACCGTCGCCAACTAGCGCAAGCGGGCGCAATTCTACGAACTCGAATCTGTGATGAGTGGATGCTTGCAGGAGTATCAATGGTTGATCCCACAACAGTTTGGATTGATCGCACCGCAGTACTTGAATCCGACGTAACACTTTTGCCTAACGTTGCAATAACCGGAAAGAGCGTAATTCGTGGTGGCTCAACGATTGGCCCAGATTGCACTTTGCACGACACAGTTGCCGAACATTGTGCAACAGTTTCTCGAACCACATCTAATGGCGCAGTTATTGGCGAAGGCGCAACTGTTGGTCCGTACACTTACTTGCGTCCTGGAACCGTGCTTGGCTCTGGTGCTAAAGCGGGCGGTTTCGTAGAAATAAAGAATGCAACGCTTGGGACTAATTCGAAAGTGCCGCACTTGTCCTACGTGGGCGATGCCACAATCGGCGAGGGCACCAACATCGGCGCCGCCACAGTTTTTGTAAATTATGACGGTCAGGAAAAGCACCACACGACAATTGGTAATCAGGTACGAATTGGCAGCGACACAATGCTGGTTGCCCCGTTGGTTATTGGCGATGGCGCGTACACCGCAGCTGGTTCGGTAATTACTGAAGATGTGCCCGCCGGAGCTATGGCAGTTGGTCGAGCGCGACAACGCAACATCGTAGATTGGGTGCTTCGACGCAGACCCGGTAGCGACTCAGCTAAGGCAGCACTGGCAGACTCTTCCCATAAGAACGTCAAGTCCAATAAGAACTCCGAGTAAAGGACAACAAGATGACTGGCATCACGCAAAACAATGCAAAGCGGATGGTTCTTATCGCAGGCCGGTCACACCCAGAATTAGCACAAGCAGTCGCAGATAACTTAGGAACTGAGTTAGTACCAACTCGCGCTTACAACTTCGCAAATGGCGAAATCTTTGTTCGCTTCGAAGAATCAATTCGTGGTTGCGATGTCTTTGTACTTCAAACTCACGCTGCCCCAGTCAATGAATGGATCATGGAGCACTTGCTCATGGTTGATGCATTAAAGCGGGCTTCTGCAAAACGAATCACAGTCGTGGCTCCGTTTTATGGTTATGCCCGGCAAGATAAAAAGCATGCAGGTCGGGAACCAATTTCTGCTCGCTTGATGGCGGACTTGTTTGCAACAGCTGGCGCAGATCGATTGATGAGTGTTGATTTACATACCGCACAAATTCAAGGCTTCTTTGACGGACCAGTGGATCACTTATTCGCACTACCTATTTTGGCTGCGCATGTTGGCCGTACTGTTGATCGAAGCAAGATCACGGTGATTTCCCCGGATGCTGGTCGAGTTCGAGTTGCTGAACGTTGGACGGACATCCTTGGCGCACCACTTGCAATTATTCATAAGCGCCGTGACCCAGATGTTCCAAACGAAGCAAAGGTGCTTGAAGTTGTAGGCGATGTTAAAGATCGAATCTGTGTCGTAGTCGATGACATGATCGACACTGGTGGAACCATCGTTAAGGCGTCAGAGGCATTGTTTGAAAATGGCGCTGCCGATGTAATAGTCACCGCAACTCATGGTGTGCTCTCGCCGCCAGCCGCACAGCGACTGCAGGATTCGCGTATTCGCGAAGTAGTTGTCACCGATACTTTGCCAATTCCAGAAGAAAATAGATTCAGTAATTTAACAGTGCTGCCAATTGCGCCACTTATTGCGCGGGCAATTAAAGAAGTATTTGATGAAGGCTCAGTTGCCAGTTTGTTTGATCACGTTGGCGTTTAAGGCCTGATTCTTGGTCGTTTTGGCATGGGCACAGGTCCTGGGCTAACCTAAGTATGCTCCTCGGCGAGGGCCCTAAAAAGCCGTAATCGACGAAGGTCCGTTGCGGAGCTTTTTAGCACTGTCAGCACCGACCTAGTTCGAGGAGAAATACATGAGTGAGGCATTAGTTGCCCAAGCCCGTTCCGATTTTGGCAAAGGCGCAGCACGTCGCATGCGCCGGGACGGCAAAGTTCCAGCCGTGGTTTATGGCCACGGATCCACACCGATTCACATTTCGCTAGATGCACACTTATTACGCTTAACACTTCGCAAAAAAGTAACTTCAATTGAAATCGTGCTTGATGGTAAAACCCAAACCGTTGCACCTCGCGACCTTCAGATCGATCCAGTTACTCGTGGGATTGAGCACGTTGACTTGGTTTATGTAACAGCAACAGAAGCAGCAGCACTTGCTCGCGAAGCGGTCGCTGAGCATGCTCGTCAAGAAGAATCAGCAGCATCAGCAATTGCACATGCTGAGACAAAGGCAGCCGCTCGCGCTGAGGCAGATGCATCAGCAGTAGCTGCAGAAACACCTGCTTCAGGTTCCGCAGCACCTGCAGGGGAATCCGCAGGGTAAAACCGTGTCAGATAGTGGTGCGTGGCTCGTTGTGGGACTCGGTAATCCGGGTCCCACTTACGCTGCCACACGTCACAATATCGGCGCGATGGTAATCGATTCAATCGCAGCACAAAATTCACAAAAACTTTCCCGGCACAAGCGAGCGCTGGCAGATGTCTGCGAAACACGGATCGCCGGAATTCAAACAATTTTAGCGAAACCACTTTCTTACATGAATGAATCTGGTGGCCCAGTTAAGGCCTTAGCTAGTTTTTATAAGATCGCACCAGATCACATCATTGTTTTGCACGACGAACTTGATATTCCATTGGCTGCAATTCGGGTGAAACTTGGCGGTGGCGACAATGGCCACAATGGGCTCAAATCAATTCGAAATGCTCTCGATACTGGAGACTGGTTTCGAATTCGATTAGGCATAGGCCGCCCACCTGGCCAGCAAGACGCAGCAGATTTTGTATTGCGTAGTTTTGGTAGCGCTGAAGCAACCGATGTGTCCACCCTGATTTCACAAAGTACCGATGCGCTCACGAGTCTAATTACTGAAGGCCTCGTGGTAGTTCAGAATTCTTACAACTCATGAACGACCACGAATTAGCTCGCAAGTTGGCGCGGGAGACTGGCACTTTGCTAATGGGGTTACGCGATCATGCCGAAACTTTAAGCCATGTTCTGGGTGATGAAGGTGATCAAATAGCCCACGATTACCTCCTAGAACAATTAACGCTTCATCGTCCGCAAGATGTCGTACTCAGCGAAGAAGGTGACCTCAAAGTTTCGCGACTTGGTGCGCAGCGGGTTTGGATTCTTGATCCACTAGATGGAACTGCGCAGTACTCAATTGGGGGAACAGATTTTGCGATTCACGTGGCGCTGTGGGATGCGAGTTCGACAAGTCCAGGGAAAATTTCAGTGGCAAGCGTTTGCGTTCCAGCGCGCAAAGAACTGTGGTCCATGGATGAACCAATCCATCGGTATGTCCCAAAAGGTGAGCCAATTCGAATTCTAGTTTCGCGCAGCCGACCACCTCGAGAGATTGCTTCAGTTGTGAGCGCCCTCCAGGACGAGTTTCCAGAACGTGGTGAAGTGCACATTATTCCAATGGGTTCAGTTGGCGCAAAAGTTGGGGCAATTCTCTCTGGTCAAGCGAATGTGTATTTTAATTCTGGTGGCTTCTATGAATGGGATCTAGCAGCTCCGCTTGGAATTGCTTGCTATAACGGGTTATCTGTTACAGATTGTGATGGCAGCCCAATCGAATTAAATAAAGTGAATCTTCGCGTTAAAGATATTTTGATTTGCCGACCAGAACTAACAGCAACAATTGTTTCAGCACTGAAGACGCGATGACATTAGATTTAGTCATCAAGGCAATTGGTAACGATGAAGTAATTTCTGGTGCGTTAAAAGACCTTGCCGCAGGCGCAAGCGTACGAATGGCATTACCTAAAAGTGCAATTCCATATGTAGCAGGCGTCGTTGCCCAAACTAAACCTGTTGTGTTAATTGCAGCGACCGAACGAGCTGCCCAAGATATAGCGAACTCACTGCGCGACTTTATATCGGAATCAAGCATTGCAATATTTCCGGCTTGGGAAACTTTGCCACACGAGCGATTAAGTCCAAGTAGTGACACAATTGGTCGTCGCATGGCCGTATTACGCCGGCTTGCTCACCCCGAAGACCAAGGACCAATTCGCATTTTAGTTACGAGTGCTCGGGCATTTATTCAACCGCTAGTTGCAAACTTGGGTGAGATACCAGCACTGAAGGTTAGTACTGGTGATGTTCTCGAATTAGAAACTTTAGTTTCAGAGTTAGCCAGACTTGGATTTGAGCGCGTTGAATTAGTGGATCGGCGTGGCCAATTTGCAGTGCGTGGTGGAATAGTTGATGTTTTCCCGCCAGCAGAGGAGCACCCACTTCGAGTTGAATTTTGGGGCGACACAGTTGAGGAAATTAGATCCTTCTCCATTGTTGATCAACGCTCTACGGGAGTTGCGGTTACCGACATCTTTGCAACTGCTTGCAGAGAATTATTAATTACAAAGGAAGTGGCAGATCGCGCTCACAGATTAATCCAGAGTCACCCAGAACTTTCCGAAATTCTAGAAAAGATTGCTGCTGGTATTGCCGCTGAAGGCATGGAAAGTTTGATTCCAGTTCTAGTTCCAAAACTTGAAATGTTAATTGATTTAGTTGACCCTAAAGCCATTGTTATTGAAGTTGAGCCAGAGCGCCTGGAAACTCGTGCCCACGAATTAGTTGCAACAAGTGCGGAATTTTTAGAAGCATCTTGGAGCAATGCGACTGCCGGAAATGTAACGCCAATTGATCTTGGGGCAAGTGCCTTCCGCGATTACCGAGAACTTAAAGATGAATATTCAGCGCGAGCTTGGCTTGAGCTTTCAGTTCTTGCTGGCCCACAAGATGAAATTCCAAACGTTGAAGTAACCAAGGAATATCGCTCCCAGGTAACAGAGTTTGTGGATGACATTCGAAGTTGGTGGAAACAAAAGCAAAGTGTGGTCGTTGTGATGGCAGGTCACGGCTCTACTGAGCGATTAGTAGCAACGCTGATGGAGATGGGAATTCCGGCTCGACAAACTGATCAACTTTCAACACAGCAGAATCACGATGTTGTTGAGGTGTCAGTTGGGCACCAGGATCGCGGAATTCATATTCGAAGCGCGGGCCTTGTTGTAATAACAGAAGTTGACTTGTTTGGAAGTCGAGACACTGCGCGCGAAAATCGAAGTCTGCCAAGTAAGCGTCGAGCGGTTATTGACCCGCTCACTCTAAAAAGTGGGGACTACGTCGTTCATGAGCAACATGGTGTTGGTAAGTACATCGAAATGTCCCAGCGCACTGTAGCCACGGCAACTCGCGAATATTTAGTCATTGAGTATGCGGCCAGTAAGCGCGGGCAACGTGGTGATCGACTTTACGTTCCAAGTGATCAACTCGATCAAGTTACTCGTTATGTGGGTGGGGAAGCTCCGAGTCTGAACCGACTTGGCGGCGGCGATTGGGCTGCGACTAAATCTCGCGCCCGACGCGCAGTTCGGCAAATTGCTGGCGAACTAATTCGGCTTTATGCAGCGCGAATGGCCAGTAAAGGTTTTGCATTTTCACCAGATAGTCCTTGGCAGCGAGAGCTTGAAGATGCTTTTGAATATGTTGAAACGTCCGATCAATTAGTAACAATTGATGAAGTTAAGCGAGACATGGAAAATGACGTTCCAATGGATCGCTTAGTTTGCGGCGACGTCGGTTACGGAAAAACTGAAATTGCAGTTCGTGCTGCATTTAAAGCCGTGCAGGACGGTAAACAAGTTGCAATCCTGGTGCCAACGACATTATTGGTGCAGCAGCACTTTGAAACTTTTTCTCGCCGGTACGCGCAATTTCCAGTAAAGCTTGCCGCACTTTCTAGGTTTCAAACTGAGGCTCAAGTCCGAGAAGTCATAACTGGAATTACCGATGGGACTATTGACATTGTCATTGGCACACATCGTTTGTTTAATCCTGAAGTTAGATTTAAAGATTTAGGCCTAGTAATCGTTGATGAAGAGCAACGATTTGGTGTTGAGCATAAAGAACACTTAAAGGCGCTGCGCACAAATGTTGACATGTTAACTATGTCTGCAACCCCAATTCCACGCACGCTCGAAATGGCGGTTACTGGTTTACGCGAAATGTCGACAATTCAGACGCCGCCAGAAGAGCGTCAACCAGTCCTGACAACAGTTGGACCATATGATGAAAAATTTATTAAGGCAGCAATTCATCGAGAACTCATTCGAGATGGTCAAGTTTTCTTTGTTCACAATCGAGTTGAGAGCATTAACAGAGTTGCAAGCAAATTAGCGGAACTTGTGCCAGATGCTCGCATCGCTGTTGCCCATGGGCAAATGAATGAACACAAGCTTGAACAAATAATTATTGACTTCTGGGAACACAAATTCGACATTTTAGTTTCCACCACAATTATTGAAAGTGGCTTGGACATCCCTAATGCAAATACTTTGATTGTTGATCGGGCAGATACTTTTGGGTTATCTCAACTCCACCAACTTCGTGGTCGTGTGGGTCGAAGTCGTGAGCGTGGTTATGCCTATTTCTTGTATGCCCCAGATCGCCCACTAAGTGAAAATGCAAATGATCGACTGGCAACTATTGCTTCGCACACTGACTTAGGTTCTGGTATGGCTGTTGCAATGAAGGACTTAGAAATTCGCGGCGCCGGCAACTTGTTGGGTGGCGAACAAAGTGGCCACATTGCAGATGTGGGCTTTGATCTGTACGTGCGCTTGGTTAGTGAAGCAGTTGAAGAAGTTAGAACCGGAAGCGATGCAGTTATTGACGAAGTGATCAAGGTCGAGTTACCGGTTGATGCCCACTTGCCGCATGATTATGTGCCAGAAGAGCGACTGCGACTCGAGGCTTATCGCCGCCTGGCAAATGCTCGAACCCAAGCAGACGTACTCGGAGTTGTAGAGGAATTAGCCGATCGATATGGCTCACTACCTACTCCTGTTGAAACATTAGTTTCAATTGCGAGACTTCGCGTTTCCTTGCAAGCAGTAGGCATCACTGAAGTCATAGCTACGTCCACGAGCGTGAAATTTTCGCCAGTTGAATTAGTCGAGTCGCGGATTTTGCGGCTAAACCGGCTCTACCCAGGATCAGTAATAAAACCTGCCACACGTACGATTGTGGTGCCTCGCAATAAGGAAGCACTGATTGGCGCAGTGGCCAAATCAACAGATATCGACCTTGTGGAATGGGTTAATACTTGGGTGGCGTCAGTAGTAGCGGCTCCCTAATAAAATTAAGTTACTTGTTCTCGAGAGGAAGACCAGTGAAGCTTCGGTTACTAACAGTTTCTGTCTTAAGCGCTATTGCATTAGCTGGTTGCGCAGACACCCCAAAGCTTGCTGGCAGCGCCGCAATCGTGAATGGTAATGCCATTACATCAGCGCAAGTGTCCGAACGTGTTGATAAAGTTCGCACCCAAATTCAGGTAACTGACCCAGCGCTACTTCAAGAAATACCAAGTTTGGTTCAGATTAATCAGCGAGTAGTGGACCATTTCATTTTGGTTTCGTTGATTAGTGAAGTAGTTGCGCGAGAAGAAATTAAAATTACTGAAATTCAGGTCGCAAACTATCGAGACGAAATCTTTGCACAGTACACCCAAGCCGCGATTGAAGGTCAGCTAGTAAGTCGAAATGCAGTCCCCGCAGATGACGTGGATGGATTTATGTACGAGATTTTGGTACAGCGCGCACTAATGGAAAAAATTGCACCTGGCGCTGACACGCAAACTCGCACTAACGCATTGATTGATTACTTTACAAATTTAAGTCAAGAAATTGGTGTAGAACTTAATCCTCGCTTTGGTACTTGGGATCCAAACAATTTGAAGAGCACGCCAGGCGACAGTACTTTGGCTGTGCCACTTCAAAACATAACTGGTCAATAACTAATGACGTCTCCGGTTGACCAGTTAATTGCGGTCATGGATCAACTCCGCAGTCCAGGTGGTTGCCCGTGGGACGCAGAACAAACGCACCAGAGTTTAGCTCGCTACCTGCTTGAAGAAACTTACGAAGTTTTGGAAGCGATGGATCAAGGTGACTTGGTTTCACTTCGCGAAGAACTTGGAGACTTGCTACTTCAAGTTGTTTTCCATGCTCGAATTGCGCAAGAAAGCGAACCAGATTTTTCATTCGATGCCATTGCGCAAGGAGTCGTAGATAAGTTGGTTCGACGTCACCCACATGTTTTTACGGATTTAGTCCTTACAACAAGTGAGGAACTTGAATCAAACTGGGCAAAGATTAAAGAATCAGAAAAGCAGCGCGAATCGGTAACCGATGGCGTACCTATTGCTATGCCGGCGCTGCAACTTGCTACCCAGTTGATTTATCGTTCAAGGAAACTGGACGCTGCTGCCGGCGATCCAGCAACAAAGGAAGCACTGCGAAATATTATTGGCGAAGTGTCACAAGAACAGGTGGCCGCGCTGCTGGTAGCCACGGTTGAATTGGCGCGGGAACAGGATCTAGATCCGGAATCTGTGTTGCGCGCTGAAATGATGCGTTATCGCCAACGTGTTAGACAAGTTGAAGGCTTGTAGTTGCCGTTCTTAGTGAACTCTTTTAGTCGCTGACTAGGCTAGTTAACTAGCGAGGAAGCCTCGTAGAAATCATGTGAACTTTTGGAGTAATCCGGTGTCGAGTATTGCTGAGGTAAGAGCCCGCGAGATTTTAGATTCCCGCGGTAATCCAACGGTAGAAGTTGAAGTAACACTTGCAGATGGAACCATGGGCCGCGCAGGCGTTCCATCGGGTGCATCTACCGGCGCATTTGAAGCGACGGAACTTCGTGATGGCGGACCTCGTTACCTCGGTAAAGGTGTAACAAAGGCAGTTCGCTGCGTTGAAGCTGAAATTCTTCCCGCAATTGCTGGGATGGAAGCGACTGACCAGCGAGCAGTAGATGAAGCCATGATTGCTTTGGATGGCACGCCTAATAAATCTCGCTTAGGCGCAAACGCGATACTTGGCGTTTCCATGGCAGTAGCCAAAGCAGCAGCGATCTCAGCAGACTTGCCGCTTTATCGTTATCTCGGCGGGGCTGATGCCAAGGTGCTTCCAGTTCCGATGATGAACATTATTAATGGTGGCGCCCATGCAGATAGCGATGTAGATTTTCAAGAATTTATGATCGCTCCAATTGGAGCAGATTCTTTTCATAATGCACTTCGAATGGGCGCTGAGGTATACCACTCATTAAAAAGTGTCTTAAAGGCGAACGGATTATCAACTGGACTTGGCGACGAAGGCGGTTTTGCCCCTAACTTGCCAAGCAATCGGGCCGCCCTGGAGCTCATATCTGAGGCGATCACAAAAGCAGGTTTTGTTTTAGGTAATGACGTAGCACTTGCAATGGATGTTGCAGCCACAGAATTTTATAGTGAAGGCAGCTACATAGTTGAAGGTAAATCTCGAACTACTGAACAAATGATTGAGATGTATTCCCAACTTGCAAAAGATTTTCCAATTGTCTCCATCGAAGACCCGCTAGCTGAAGATGATTGGGACTCGTGGGTTAACTTCACGGCAGCAATGGGAGACTCAATTCAAATTGTTGGCGACGATCATTACGTCACTAATACGCAGCGAATTGCTCGTGGAATTGAACTGAAATCTGCAAACGCACTTCTGGTAAAAGTAAACCAAATTGGATCCTTGACTGAAACTTCAGAGGCGGTAGAAATGGCGCATCGCGCTGGTTTCGCCACCATGATGAGTCATAGATCGGGTGAGACTGAAGACACCACAATTGCTGATCTTGCAGTGGCCTATAACTGTGGTCAGATTAAAAGTGGCGCTCCAGCTCGCTCGGATCGAGTAGCAAAATACAACCAACTTTTGCGCATTGAAGAAGATCTAAATGAGGCGGCGCGTTACGCAGGTCGCAGTGCGTTCCCAAGATTCAAGGGTTAATCAAGGCAGAATTAAGGAGTGGCAGCTTCTCCAAGAGTTACCCCCCGAGTAAATGTTCGAGTCATTGCACTTGTACTTGCTGGGGTATTTGTCATGGTGACGTTAGCTGTTCCGCTTCGTGCACTCATCCAAGAGCGACGGGAGATCAAAATCCTCGAACAACAAGTTGTGTCAAAGCAAGCAACAATTGAGGACCTGAACAACCGTAAAGCTCGTCTTGCAGATCCGGCCTACCTTCAGGCTCTTGCGCGCGAGCGATTAAATTATGTTTTTCCGGGCGAAATAGGATTTGTAATTTTGGATGAAGAAACTAACACTGCTATCACGAGCGTTCCAGGTGCATTAGTTCCAAATAATGATGCCGCTTGGTACACCAAATTGTGGACCAGCACTAAATTGGCGGATCAACCAGCACTTGAAAATGATCCACTTGTTGTGCCTTCCGATGATATGCCGCAATAGTGAGTTCACTTTCGCCAGCTGATTTTTCAGCAGTTACTGCCCAGCTTGGTCGGCAACCACGAAGTGTCATTGAAGTTGCCCATCGGTGCACCTGCGGCCAACCAGATGTTCTAAAGACTTCACCTCGGTTAGAAGATGGCACACCATTTCCAACTTTGTATTACATGACATGCCCCAAAGCCACTGGGGCAATTGGAACTCTTGAGGCCAACGGCGTTATGAACGAACTTGCGCAAGCGCTTGCCACAGATCCAGAGCTAGCAAAAAGTTATGAGCAGGCACACGAAATTTACTTACAAGAACGAGAAGCAATCGAACATGTTGAAGAAATTGCTGGGATAAGCGCAGGAGGCATGCCTACGCGTGTGAAGTGTTTGCATGTTTTAATTGGGCACGCCTTAGCTGCTGGTCCTGGTGTAAATCCACTTGGTGATCGTGCGCTAGCTATGCTCAAGGATTGGGGCCAGAGCGGACCATGTGGAGGTGATGATCGTGCGAGTAGCGGCAATTGATTGCGGTACAAATTCCATTCGATTGTTAATAGCTGACATAGAAAATGGAACGCTCACAGATGTTGTTCGAACTATGGTGATTGTTCGCCTCGGTGAAGGTGTCGACAAAACCGGTGAATTCTCGCAAGCAGCACTGCAAAGAACTTTTTCGGCGATCGAGACTTTCGCATCGCTGATTTCAAAACACCAGCCAGAGCGAGTTCGATTTGTTGCAACAAGTGCAAGCCGAGACGTTTCTAACCGTGGCGAATTCGTAGATGGTGTTTTAAGCCGGCTTGGAATTGAACCGGACATCATTAGTGGCGATGAGGAAGCAGAACTTTCGTTCTTAGGTGCAACAGCGGATTTAGTGAATGAGCTTGATCCACCTGTGGCGCCATACTTAGTTGTTGACATCGGTGGCGGGTCCACTGAGTTTGTACTTGGCACAACTGGTCCGACTGCGGCAATTAGTACAAATGTTGGTTGTGTCCGCATGACTGAAAGACATTTGATAAGTGATCCTGCGACTCCACAAGAAATCGCAGCAGCCACAGCCGACATAGATGCCGCCATTGATTTGGCTTACACCGCAGTTCCAATCGCGCAGGCAAGTAGTTTGATCGGATTAGCTGGCTCCGTTACAACAGTTGCAGCACTTGCTCTTGGACTGAGTGAATACGATTCGCAAGTAATTCATGGCAGTCGAATTTCGGCGCAGGATATTCATCGCATTACTCAGGACCTTCTTACTATGACCAGAGCGCAACGGGCAAAACTTGGTCCTATGCATGAAGGTCGAATCGATGTAATCGGCAGCGGGGCACTAGTGCTTGATCGAATCATGGCTCGAACGGGACTAAGCGAAGTCGTAGTTTCGGAGCGCGACATCCTGGATGGCATTGCGAGAGGACTTATTTCCATCCCCAGTTAGGAACTTGGCAAGTTACCTGCCAAGATTAAGCGTTGCAAAACACCACGCCCCTGTAGCCCAATCGGTTAGAGGCACACGACTTAAAATCGTGCCAGTGTCGGTTCAAGTCCGACCAGGGGTACCAGTTGGATCAGGTTTTCCTCATTTTTAAGGCTTGCCATGGCACAACTCTGGTTTAACCCGTTATATTTAGGGAATAAGTAATTCACGGTGGCGTTAAGTTGACGTCCCACAGGAGGAAATCATGGCAAGTCGTAATCCAGTTCTAATTCGCGCAACAGGTGAAAGTTTGGGCAACTACTCAAACACTGACCAATCGTTAAACATTGGCCAAACACCAGCTGACCAGAGTGTGTTTGCTGGCGCCCGAATGACTATGGATGATGTCATTGTAAAAACTGGCACGCTCTTTGCAGTTCTGCTTGTCGGCGCCTATGTTGGCTGGTCTGCTCCTGGCCTTACCTTTGTTGGCTTAATTGTTGGACTAGTCTTAGCTTTTGTTAATATCTTCAAAAAATCTGTTAGTCCTGGTTTAGTACTTGCATACGGCGCAGCTCAAGGAGTATTCCTTGGTGGACTGAGCCAAATCTTCTCCGCAATTTATGCAGAGACTGCGCCCAATCTAGTTTCCCAAGCAGTGATGGGCACTTTGATTGCATTTGGAACGATGCTGTTCTTATACAAATCAGGAATCATCAAAGTCAATGGTCGCTTCAAGAAGGTATTCATGGTTGCCATGGTTTCCTACTTGGTGATCGCAGTTGCATCCTTGATTTCTAGCTTTGCTGGAGTTGGTGAAGGCTGGGGCTTCTACGGAGTTGGTGGACTTGGTCTACTACTTTGCGTAGCTGGTGTTGCGTTAGCTTCCTTCTCGCTAGTTATGGACTTTGAAATGATCACCCAGACAATTGCGGCAGGTGCACCAGAAAAAGAAGCATGGCGCATGGCATTTGGTTTGACCATAACTTTAGTTTGGCTTTACACCGAACTACTTCGCCTACTTGCCATATTCTCCGGCGACGAATAGTCCGAGTGGGAACTATGCCAGAAATCCATTTAACTTTAGGTACTGACATTCGTGGGCCTTGGCCACAAGGCACGCAAGTTTTGTATTTTGGGATGGGCTGTTTCTGGGGAGCAGAAAAGAAGTTATGGGTTTTACCTGGTGTAGTTAGTACTGCAGTGGGATACATGGGTGGCACAGCACCTAATCCCACCTACCCATTAGTTTGCACTGGCGCGACCGGACATTCTGAAATAGTGCTTGTTGCCTACGACCCAACCAAAATTTGCGAATACGAATTGTTGAAGTGTTTTTGGGAAAATCACGATCCCACTCAAGGAAATCGTCAAGGTAACGATGTTGGATCGCAATATCGAAGTGCGGTTTACTGGAACACCCCAGAACAAGAAAACTGGGTTCGACAAACACGCGATGCTTACAACTCACTTCTTGAGAGCAAAGGGTTTGATTCCATAACCACCGAGTTAGCGGAT
>JBDNJO010000109.1:0-11107 GCA_041687715.1 Candidatus Nanopelagicales bacterium | reverse complement strand
GGTATCTAGTTCCCGCAGAGTAAATATTGCTGGTAAGTAATAAAAAGAAAAGAAGCCTCCTAACTGAAGGGCCGTCAGTAAATCTGGCGGTCCTTTAGTATTTAAAATTGCTAGAGACCGACATTTCATTGGGTTGGCGGTAGCGTAACTAAAGTGAGATTGCCCGGCCTTCGCGCCGTATCCTTTATCCGCCATGAAAATGCGCGGGAGTTGCTTGGCGTGCGAATCTTTGGCCAAGCTGGAGATGGCTTACTACAAACGGCGCTTGCTACTTTTGTTTTATTCTCGCCACAGCGCGAATCGGATCCCCGCAAGATTGCGTTAGCCTTCGGAATTTTGTTACTTCCATATTCAGTAATTGGCCCATTTGTGGGCGTCCTAATTGACCGTTGGTCTCGCCGCACTATTTTGATTCGAGCAAATTTGGTTCGGGTAATTACCATGCTTGCAATTGCGGTCGTGATCACTGGACATTCACCAAACACATTGCTTGCGATTCTTGTGCTTGTGAGTCTTGGTGTTAATAGATTCGTACAAGCTGCACTCTCTGCCTCACTGCCGCACGTTGTTAAAGGTGAAGATTTAGTACCTGCAAATGCTTTGTTTCCAACCCTTGGAACCACAGCTGCAGCATTCGCAGCTGCCTTTGGAATTGCATCACAAAGTGTGTTTTCAAATTCAGACATTGTGAATGCGACATTGGTTGTGCTTGGGGCATTATGCGCTGGTGTTGCTGCAATGATCGCTATGCGGATTAAGCCAAAACATATTCTTGGACCCGACATTGTTGAATCAGCAATGCGCGATGAGTTTCGAAATGCAGTGGCTGGTCTAGTCGCAGGATTTCAATACATGGCCCGCTCGGGTCGAGTCTTGAGCAGTATGTTTGCAGTCGCATTTCAACGTTGGGCTTTTGGTGCATTAACGGTTCATGTCTTGTTGCTTTCCCGGAACTCTTGGCATGCTAATGCCTCAGTGGATCAGGCAGTACTTGATTTTGGTCTCGTTGCTGGCGCTGCTGCGTTCGGCGCTTTCTCCGCGGCAATCCTGAGTACCTTTCTATTGAGCGACAAGCCTGATGAAACTGTTGCAGCTAATTTACTTAAGCCGCATCGCCAAGTTCATTTAATAGCTGCGATGACGGTTGCTACAGCCGTGAGTGTGATCGTTACTTTTATTGGGTATCAAGTTGGAACTTTGCCCGCTGTCTGCGCAGTTGCAGCAAACTTAGGCTTTGCGGGACAGTTGCTCAAGATAAATGCCGACACCACAATTCAGCGCACTATTGATGACGCACATCGAGGTCGAGTCTTTTCAATTTTCGACATGATGATCAATGTGGCTTTAGTGATCGGCATCACTACATACTCGTTGATAGAAGTCGCTCGTGAGAATGTAAACATTGGTGCTGGCTACTCCATGGTCTTACTGAGTATTAGTACTGGTTTATCGATTTACCTATTTACGAAATATCGTAAACCTGAGGCCTAAGACTATTTTTGAGTTTTCCACCAAATTAATAACTGCTCAACGGCTTGCTCACGACTAACTGGTCCTTGGTCAAGGCGAAGCTCAAGTAAATAGTTATATGCTGCGCCAACAATTGGACCTGCTGGGACCTCCAAAATACCCATGATGTCGTTGCCATCCAAGTCTGGACGAATTGAATTAAGTTCTTCTTGTTCGCTCAGGACTTCGATGCGCTCTTCCAGGTCATCATATGTAGCTGCCAAGATCGCCGCGCGCCTGGCATTTCTGGTGGTGCAATCAGCGCGGGTTAGCTTATGCAACCGAACCAGTTGATCTCCAGCGTCTCTGACATATCGCCGAACTGCAGAGTCAGTCCATTGTCCTTGACCGTAACCATGGAACCTCAGATGCAACTCAGTGAGTTGGCAAACTGCATCCACAATCTCGGTTGGATAACGCATTGCGATTAAGCGCTTACGCGCAATTTTCGCGCCGACTACTTCATGGTGGTGAAAACTTACGCCACCACCTGCTTCAAATCTACGAGTTTTTGGTTTACCAATGTCGTGAAGTAATGCGGCAAGACGTAAAACTAAATCAGGTTGCAACTGTGGTTCGTGTAACGACTCGAGCGATATTGCTTGTTGCAAAACAATCAAGCTGTGCTGGTAAACGTCCTTATGTTTATGGTGCTCATCTATTTCCAACTGCAAGGCAGGCAGTTCAGGAATTATGTAATCTGAAAGTTTCGTTCCGTCAAGAATTTCTAGTCCGGTAGTTGGAAACTCGCCCATTAACAATTTGTTGAACTCATCACGGATACGCTCTGCTGAAACTATTTCTATTCGCTGCGCCATGTCAGTGGCGGCAATGAGCAGGTCCACTACCGGCGTGAATCCAAGTTGGCTCGCAAACCTTGCAGCTCGCATCATGCGAAGAGGGTCATCAGAAAATGAAAGTTCTGGTTCCCTTGGTGTGCGAATCAATTTCTTTGAGAGATCTAAAACGCCATCAAACAAATCAACAAATTCAAGTGCTGGCAATCTAACCGCAAGTGCGTTAATTGTGAAGTCGCGTCGAACTAAATCTGCATCAAGAGTTGAGCCAAACGCTACTTCGGGTTTACGACTTTTGTCCCGATAAATCTCTGAACGATAAGTTGTTATCTCAGCCTTAAAATTATTTCTACGAACACCCACTGTGCCAAAGGCAATTCCAACATCCCAAACTGTCTCTGCCCAAGGCTTTACAACTTGCGCAATTTGCTCAGGTGTTGCATTCGTTGTGAAATCTAAATCAGTAACCGGTCTATTAAGAAGTAGGTCTCGAACCGAGCCACCGACTAATGCGAACTCAAATCCGGCCGCTGCAAATGTAGTTGCCAATTCCATGACGTCCGGCATTGCGCGCACAGCCGAGGTAACCACACTTGCTGCAACGCTATGCGGGGACAAAGTATTCATGACTGCACCTAGCCTAGATGTAGTCCTAGATAAGCCGTAAGTTATGGGTATTCTGAAGTGGTGAACCGATTGCAACTTCGACGTCATCGTTTGTTGTCAGCCAGTATCGTCATATTGCTTGGACTATCGACGATCGGGTTCTCTGCCACTTCCGCAAGTGCTGCGCCAAATGATCCAATCGGGTTCTCCAGTTATATCATTTCGCCCATTCAAAACCTGGATCCGCTAGTGCCACCGGATCATTTGGTAACCATGCGAGGCACGTATCGAAACACTTCTGATACCTACATATCCGAGTTGAATTTGGACTTAGCATTTTTTGGTCCAATAACTACGCGTACCCAACTCGGGGAATTACTTAGTGAGCCCTCTCGCTTCAACAATCTGTCAGGTACAACGACGGGGATCTCCGCACGGTTACGAAACTTGGCCCCTGGTGTCACAAAAACTTGGCAAGTTACCTTTCGTGGTGAGCAAGTATTGGGCTCTGCTGCCTCCGGCGTTTTTGCAATTGGGTTAGCACCGCAATCGAGTGACAACGGCCCCAGCGCCGCATTCCCAATTCCGTGGTTTTTCGGTTCTACTATTCAACCGACAAAAGTGGTGTTGGCAGTACCTATAACAACACTTAATAAAACTTTAGCTAACGGGGAATCAACTGATGCAACTTCAGATTTAAATGAAGCAAATAGATTGTCTGCGTTGTTGCGCAGCCAAGGAAACACCACCGTTTCATGGTTAGTAGATTCAGCAATTTCGAATTGGGCAAACAACTTGGTCACCAATACCAATACGGCTGCAGCAAATGAGTTAGTTGCTGCGCTCGCTACGTTGCCGGCAGGTGTCCCAGTTGTTCCTTACGGTCATGCTGATATTTCTGCATTGGTGAGATCGGGTAAGCAGAGCGAATTTAGCGAAATAATTACTCGGACTTCACAGTCAAGTGCTGGTAGTCCAATTTTCTATACCCCTGCAAGCGGGGAGTCAGATCGCGTAACTAGTGCTTTACTCAACCAGCAAAACATTAAATCTATAATTTCTAACGAATCAATCCATGACAATATACGTGAGACTACAACCGCGTCTGTCACATCTTCATCGAATCAAGTTTTAGTCTTTGATGCAGCGGCCTCAAATTGTCTGACAGACATGGAAGGCGACGAGCTTAGTTTCTTCAGGGCAAGTACCTGCATCAAGGCAGAAATCGGAATGATAACTGCTGAGTCTCCCCAAAATGCTCGCTCTATTATTGTGCTCGCACCAGCTAACTGGAAAATTTCTAGTCAAGGGCTCACAGACTTACTGTTGCAGCTGAGTAATCACAATTGGATGCAGCTCGCTCCATTGCAAGAAATTGCTGGGCAAGAAGCCGTGGAAAGTTTCATCGCTTTAAACAAAGGCAGCGCACGTGATTTCAGTCGAACATTAATTCGTCTTTCGAATGAAGTGAAAGTAAAAACCGACAGTGTGTCCGCGCTGTATGACGATCCGGAACTGGCGGCGGCGTTCACAACGGCACGCTTGCTAGGTTATTCCGATCTATGGGAATCAAATGCACAAGCTAGTCGGTATTTTGAACAAAACTCGAAATTGTTAAATGAGTATCTTGACGCTATTCAATTAGAAGCATCTGTGCGGATAACTACACCACAAGAAAATTCACAGATTCCGATCACGATTGTGAATTCTAGTGACCGTGACGTGTCTGTGAGTCTGGAACTAACGAGTGAATCCGCCTCCCGGTTCTCGGCGCAACCTTCTGGTCTGATTCAAGTTGCGCAAGGTCAGCGGGTAACAGTCCCAGTTGAAATATCACTAATTGGTGCGGGCATAGTTACTGTGCAAGCGCAATTAATTGCGCCCAATGGGGAACGATTTGGTTTGGGTAAAGAAATCCAAATATCTTCAGCGGCTTATAGTCAGTTCGCCCGTACTCTGGTGTTAGGTGCTTTTGGTTTGCTACTTGCATTTGCGCTAAGCAGTTTTATTAGGCGGCGCAAGGAAGGCCGCGTTCAATCTAAACAAGTTAGTACTGAGTAGGCGGTAGTTAGGCACGTGTCATCCTTTCTGGGGCAAACTTCTGGCATGGCCGCTGGAACACTTGCCAGTCGCCTAACTGGTGTTCTTCGCGATATCGCCTTAGTGGCTGCCATCGGAACTGGTATTTTTTCTGACACTTACTCAGTAGCCAATAGTATTCCCAACATCATCTACATTTTGATTGCTGGCGGCGCGATCAATTCCGTTTTTATTCCCGCATTGATTCGTCACATGGAAGACGATTTAGATGACGGAAAGCAATTCACGGACCAACTGCTGACATTAGTTGGATTAATACTTATCGTAATTGTGATTCTCACTGTTATTGCGGGTGGCGTAATAGTTCATCTCTACGCAACTAGTCTTTGGACTCCGGAAGAATTCGATCTCGCAACCATGTTTGTACGTTGGTGTTTGCCGCAAATTTTCTTTTATGGTTTATACACTTTAGCTTCACAAATTCTCAATTCCCGAAATTCATTTGCCTTACCTATGTATGCACCGATCGCTAACAACATAATTGTGATCGGGACTGCACTGATTTTTATTTCAGTAATGTCAGCAGTTCCGGATGCTCGAACTATCACTACCTCACAAATAAATTTATTGGGTTTTGGCACCACACTTGGTGTGATGGCTCAAGCTTTAATTTTAATTCCAGCGCTACGTAAAGTTGGATACAGCTATAAACCAAATTTCACTTTTAGAAATGTGGGTAACAGCAAAATTGGAAATCTTGCAAAGTGGACTATTGGCTTTGTATTGGTAAACCAAGTTACTTTTTTGCTAGTTTCAAATTTGACGACGCTAGCTAATGTTCTGGTCTCCAGTGACCCAAACGTAGTTGCGGTTGGTTTTACGTCTTATCAAAAAGCCCAACTCATGATGATGTTGCCGCACTCAATAATCACCGTTTCCGTGATCACTGCTTTACTTCCACGTTTAAGTAAACAGGCTCACGATAAGGACGATGCTGCTTTTGGTAGCGAGCTTTCCGCTTCATTGCGTCTGGTTACCGCGTTAATAATTCCTAGCGCAATTTTTTTATTGGTATGTGGCCCATGGATTGGCGCTTTACTTTATGGATATGGTGCATCCACTTCGGCGCAAGGCGCTGCACTTGGCGCAATCGCTTCTATGTTCGCCTTAGGGTTGCCGGCATTTTCCCTATTTTATGTTTTGTTGCGAAGTTACTACGCCCAAGAAAACACCAAGACGCCGTTCCTAATTAACTTGGGTTTTAATGGGTTGCATATAGCTATTGGATTTACTTTGTTTACTCTGCTGCCACAGCAATATGCAGTCGCTGGTTTGGCACTTGGATACTCAATTTCCTACGTAATAACCTGCGCATTTACCTGGCGTCGTGTTAGTAAGACTGTTCCAGAGTTGCAAAAAAATGGACATTTACGCTTATTAATTCGAGTAACAGTTGCTGGAATACTCGCTGCTACAGTGTCGTACTTATTAGTGCGGTTATCAATTATGAATCAGCCCGGGATTTCAGCGCCGCGCCTTGGGCTTGCAATCGCAAGTTTTGCCACAAGTTTTACTATTTTGTATTTCGCACTTGCAAAACTCTTTCGCATTTCTGAAGTGGGGGCAGTCCTGGCCCTAGTTCGACGCAAGTAGCCAACTACAATTACGACATGAGCAGTGACGGGCAGCGGATCTTCGCTGGTCAATACCAACTCGACGTTCAAATCGCTAGTTCGTTAAGTTCTCCCATGTGGCGCGCTATGGATCTACTGCTTAAGCGTTGGGTGACTTTGGTTTTGCTCCCTACCTCTGACTTGCGAAGCGTGAGGTTATTACAGGAGTGTCAAGCGGCAGCAGCAAATGACCGCCGAGACGTAATTGCTATTTTGGACGTTATTTCCTCTGGCAAGATTTCTGGAGACCAACTTGATGTTTCCCCAGAGTCCTACGTTGGTATTGTCTTTGAATGGCTAGATGGTCAGTCACTTGATGAGTTGCTAACTAAACGCGGCGACGTTATCGATGTCGAAACTGCTTTAAAGCAAGTCGGAATTATTGCTAACACGCTCGCTTACTCACATTCCTTAAACATATTTCATGGCCGACTTCGTCCACATAATTTAATTTTTTCAGAAGGCCAAAATGTTCGCTTGAGCGGTTTTGGTCTAGATAGAGCCTTGATGGGATCTGATTCCACAAATGACGTGCAAGAAGATATCAAAGGCGTTGGGAATTTATTGTTCGTCATGGTCACAGGAATGTGGCCGCTGGTAAGTGTGGATTCGTTACCTGCGGCAAGAAGTACCAATGACTCTGGATTGATTTTGCCAAGCGAAGTTCATGGCGGGATTCCAAGTGGCGTGGATCAGATTTACCGCCGCACCCAAACTGGCGAATTTTTATCGATGCGCCAAGTCATTGATGCCTTGTCTGTTGGCGAGGTAGAAGTCGTTGAAAACTTACAGGCACGAGTTACTCGCTTCACTGCTAACTCAGTTGCGTGGCACCCCGAAGATGGCGGTTCTGCGAGTCGATTCAAGGTCGTTTCAGTCGCGGCTGCTGGAGTAGCAATTTTTGGTTGGATTGGTTGGCAGTTGCTGACAAGTAATTTTCAGACAGCCGATTCAGTTGCCGAAAGTATTACCTCACCCTTACCAAGTATCGAAATTACGACTCCGACTGGAACCGGTGAGGTAGCCAGAATTTTAGGTATTTCCACTTATGACCCATTCGGTGACGACAGTGAAAATGAAGACTTGGTTGCATTGGCTTTTGATGGAGACGCCGAAACTGCATGGACAACTGTGGAATACCGGTTGGCAAGTATGGGTAAATCTGGCGTGGGCTTAATTGTTGACCTTGGTGGGCAAACATTGGTTACCAAAGTTGATATTGAATTTATTTCGGCCAGCCACGTTGCCCAGATTTATGTTGGGGATACGACTACACCCGATTTTGAAACTGCAGCTATGATTGGCCAAACAGATGGCCTCTCAGACGTTGCTTCTGTAGTAGCAAGTGAACCCACGCAGGGTCGCTACGTAATTATTTGGTTAACCCCAGATTTACCAAAAGCGCAATCTGGAAGATTCCAGGGCGGGATTGCTGAAATCACGGTATTTCGCTAAGTTGCCCTACGTCGCAAATAGCCAAAAATTTCCTTAAAATTAAAAGTAGTAAACTTTTTGTTACTACTAATGAGGGAATTTGATGTCACAAGAAGTTAATGACTTAATAATTATTGGCTCTGGCCCAGCTGGTTACACCGCAGCTATTTATGCAGCCCGCGCGCAGTTGAAGCCTGTCGTCTTTGAAGGCGCCGTTACCGCTGGTGGCGCATTAATGAATACCACTGAAGTAGAAAATTTCCCAGGTTTCCAAGATGGCATCATGGGTCCAGCATTAATGGAAAATATGCGTGCGCAGGCAGTTCGCTTTGGCGCAAATTTAATTACCGATGATGTTACCGTTGCCAACTTAACCCAAGACATTAAAACAGTTATCGATGGTGAAGGCAAGGATCACAAGGCTCGTGCCGTTATTCTTGCAACAGGTTCAAGTTACCGTGAGCTCGGTTTGCCAAATGAAAAGCGACTATCTGGTCATGGCGTATCTTGGTGCGCAACTTGCGATGGTTTCTTTTTCCGAGATCAAGACATTGCAGTAGTTGGTGGTGGCGACTCTGCTGTTGAAGAAGCAACTTTTCTCACAAGGTTTGCAAAAAGCGTCACTATGATCCACCGCCGCGATGAACTACGAGCCAGCAAGATCATGGCTGACCGCGCGCACAAAGATCCTAAAATTAAATTTATTTGGAATAGTGAAGTTGCAGATCTGCATGGTGATGCGAAACTCTCTGGGCTAACAATTCGCGATATTAATTCTGGTAAAACAAGCGAGTTAGTGGTTACCGGATTATTTGTGGCCATTGGTCATGATCCACGCTCTGGCTTACTTAAGGGTCAAGTAGATCTAGATTCTGGCGGCTACGTCCTAACTAAATCTGGGACAACAGCAACAAATCTTTCCGGGGTATTTGCCTGCGGCGATTTGGTTGATCACACTTACCGCCAAGCGATAACTGCTGCTGGTACCGGATGTAGCGCAGCCCTTGATGCTGAGCGTTTTCTAGCAAGTCTGCACAGTAAGTAACAACTAACCTAAGGTGTGGATTTCCCACAACTTAGGCTTAAGATAACCGTAAATAGAGGAGTAATCATGGGCGCAACAGCAGCCGTAACAGATGCGTCGTTTTCTGACGATGTGTTAAAAAGTACTAAGCCAGTACTTGTAGATTTTTGGGCCGAATGGTGTGGTCCCTGCAAGATGATCGGGCCAATCCTAGAAGAGATTGCTGCCGCGCACGGTGACAAACTTACAATTTTGAAGCTAAACGTTGACGAGAATCCAGCAACCGCAGCAAACTACGGAGTTTCTTCGATTCCCACCATGAATGTTTATTTAAATGGCGAAGTTGTAAAGCAGATAATTGGCGCAAAGCCAAAGGCTGCTCTGCTATCAGATTTAGCTGAATACATTTAAGTCTCATATGAGCGTTTCGATCCTGCGGATCGGTGATCAAGGACCTGGCGTTATGGAGGTTCGGGATCGGTTAGTTCGCTTGGGGCTTTTAAGTTCTAACGCCGGCGCAGCTGCGGATGTTTTTGATGACATCTTGTTAGCTGCGCTGCGCTATTTCCAACAAAGCCGTGGCTTAACAGTGGATGGTTTAGTTGGACCACAAACTTTTCGCCGGCTTGAAGAAGCTCGATGGGAAGTTGGCGATCGAGTTTTAAGTTTTACTCCAGGCCACCAGATACATGGTGAAGATGTTGCGCAATTACAACAAAGGCTTATTGAACTTGGTTTCGCTCTCGATCGTGTTGACGGAATTTTTAGCAAAGCTACCGATAGTGCGGTGCGCGAGTTCCAGCGAAATGTTGGCCTCGACGTTGACGGAATTTGCGGACCACAATTCTTTCGCTCCTACCATCGGCTAGCCCGAACTATTTCTGGTGGTAGCCAGGAACATTTACGTGAACTTTCTACTGTGGCAAATTTTGGAAGTTCTCGGACCGTGGAAACTTGCTCAATCTTGCTTGATCCAAGTGATTTAGCAACTCCCATTTTCAGTAGTGAACTCTCACACGCGGATATTTGTTGGGACATTGCCTCTCGCCTAGAAGGCCGCTTAGCTGCCATGGGAACATTAGTACTTCTCACGCGACCTAAAAATAAACCTACTGATGGTGAAAGGACCCGCGCAGGCATAGCCAATGAAAGCAATGTGGATTTGATTATTGGTTTGGGTTTAGATCAGCACGTTAATCCAGCAGCTAATGGTGTGGCCACTTATTACTTCGGCCACGAGTATTCCCGTTCGGCAACTGGCAGCCGGCTAGCTGAAATTGTGCAAGAAGAATTAAGTTCCCGAACCCAGTTGGCAGATGCACGCACTCACGCCAAAACTTGGGATCTTTTGCGCTTAACTCGAATGCCGAGCATTCGCGTAGAACTTGGATATGCCACAAGTCCCAAAGATGCTTTAGCTTTAGCTGATCCAACAGTTAGAGATAATCTCGCAGCCGGCTTAAGTTCAGCAATCACTCGGATTCTGGCGCCCCGCATAGGTTAAATCATTAACGTGGCCCACGTCCCATTATTTAACTGTCTCGCCAAACATGCCTCGAGCTTTTGGATCAATTACATCAACGATTCTTTTCAGGTCCTCGAGCGTTGCAAATTCAATAATGACTTTGCCTCGGGCGCGACCAACTTGCACGGTTACTCGAGTATCGAGTTTGTCAGAGAGTCGATCGCCGATCGATTTAAGTCCGGGCGCGCTGATCTTGCCGGTTGGTTTTTTAGCACTCTTAGTTGCTGGTTTATCATCTTGACCCAGCGAAACTATCTCTTCCACAGTTCGTACTGAAAGACCTTCGGCAACTATGCGACTAGCTAATCTTTCAATCGCGCTCTGATCTTTAAGTCCTAACAACGCGCGCGCATGGCCTGCGGAAATTACTCCTGCAGCAACGCGACGCTGCACTGCAATCGGTAAATTTAATAATCGAAGTGTGTTGGAAATTTGCGGACGCGAACGACCAAGACGAGTGGCAAGCTCTTCCTGGGTGCCCCCGAAATCTTCCAAGAGT
>JBDNJO010000108.1:0-5512 GCA_041687715.1 Candidatus Nanopelagicales bacterium | reverse complement strand
GCGGTGGCAGTGATACAGCTGCTGGTGGCGATGTACTTGTAGTTGGAACAGATCTTCCAATTCAGGGTGCATCCGCTGATGCCAGCAAGTCAACAAACGAAGTAGTAGCACTTGTTCTTGAACAAGCCGGTGGCAAAGCTGGCGACTACACAGTTGAAATCAAAGAATATGATGACTCAACAGCAGCTAAGGGTGCTTGGGACGACGCAGCTTGTGCAAAGAATGCACAGGATCACGTAGCTAACGTAGATCAAGTTGCAGTTATGGGTACGTACAACTCCGGTTGTGCGAAAATCATCATCCCAGTTCTTAACGAAGCTGGAATGTTGATGGTTTCCCATGCAAACACTTACCCAGGCCTAACAGTTGAATGGGATGCTGGCGAACCAGCACTTTACTACCCATCAGGTGCTCGCAACTACGCTCGCGTAATTGCACACGATGGCTTCCAGGGAACAGCAGCAGCTCAGTTCTTGTTCAACGAACAAGGCGTCACAAAGCTAGCTCTTTTGGATGACACTCAGGCATACGGTATCGGTCTTGCCGATGCAGTCCAGATGGAATTCGAACGCCTAGGTGGAACTGTTTTCCGTGGCTCATGGGACGTAAAGCAGACTGCAGGTTACATCGCAACATTTGAGAAAATCAAGGCTGATGGCGCAGAAGCTGTCTACTACGCTGGCATTTTCGATAATAACGGTGTTCAGCTAGTTAAGGATAAGACTGCAGTTCTTGGCGACAACGCTGCATTCCTAGCTATGTCTCCAGATGGTTTCTCCGGCTACCCAACTCTGCGCGAAATGCCAGAAGCTGAAGGTCTATGGATGACATTTGCTGGTAAGTCACTTGATGGAATCAAAAAAGGTGGCGGCGCTCCGGCTAAGTTCATCGAAGATTACGTCGCTAAGTATGGTTACGAGCCAAACAGCTCATACGCCGTATACGGTGGTGTAGCCATGCAGGTTATCCTTAAGGCAATTGCCGCATCAGATGGTACCCGCAAGGGCGTTCTTGATGCAGTATTCGCTGGCGACCCACTCTGTCTAACAGCTGAAGAGTCAGTATCTGGCATGGGCTTCTGCCTAAGCACGAAAACAGGTGACGTAGATAAAGTCACTATGACCCTGCAGCGGATGCTTGGTGGCGTAGAAACCGACATCAAGACAATCGATATCTCCTAATTTAATTAGCGAGGAGAGTGCCCCAGTAACTGGTGCACGATAGGTTTGAGCGGGATTGGTAAACCAATCCCGCTCAATTCCTGCAAATTCAAAAAACTATTAATGCTTCATTAAGAGAAATTTCCGAGCATCAATTAAAATGGTGTCTTACTAGAAGGAGAAAACGCAGATGACTTTGGTCGCATCCGGCGTGGCTCGAAAGAAAAAAGTCACACTTGGTCCTATTTTAATAAAATTGTCAATGTTTCTTATCATTGGCGTTCTTGTTTATTGGCTTGGTTTTAACTTCGTAAATAATCCTATGCAATTCGCCCAAATTACCATTGTTGGATTGAATAACGGTATGCTGTACGCCCTCATTGCACTTGGGTACACGTTGGTTTATGGCATCATCCAGCTCATCAACTTTGCACATGGCGATTTATTTATGCTGTGTTCAGTATTTAGTTTCACAGTTTTAACCGAACTACTTGGCGCGCAGGGGCCAGGCACCAAGAACTTTCTGCTGCTGTTTTTGGTTTTGTTATTGACAATGCTCTTTGGCGCACTCAGCAACGTGTCAATTGAACGTTTTGCATACCGTCGATTACGCAATGCCCCAAAACTTGCTCCGCTCATTACTGCAGTTGGTATGTCATTCATACTGCAGTGGATTGGCTTGAAGTGGATTGGCTCAGTACCGGTAAATGTGAACACAGTTCTACCAACAACTAGCTTTGCAGTTGCTGGTGTAGTGGTACCGTTCAAAACTTTGTTAATTTTTTCTCTCACTATCCCGATACTAATGGTGCTCCTCTTTCTTGTAAATAAAACCCGACGCGGTCGTGCGATGCGCGCAACAGCGCAGGATAAAGATGCCTCGCGCCTGATGGGTATCGATGTCAACAAAACCATTTCATTTACTTTCGCAATAGCTGGAGCGGCCGCTGGCGCTGCTGGCATCATGTGGGCACAAACTACCGGAACTGTCGCGTATAACTTAGGCTTCCAATTAGGTTTGATTGCTTTCACTTCCGCAGTACTTGGTGGCGTAGGAAATCTCTATGGCGCCGTAATTGGTGGCATCATTATCGGTTTAATTCAAGCTTATAACGATGGCTTGGCAATTGGCCCAGGTCAAAGGTGGTCACAGACTATGGTGTTCACCATCCTTATCCTCCTAATGGTCTACCGTCCTGGTGGCTTGTTGGGCGAGACAGCACAAGAAAAGGTCTGATATGTCAAACTCTGCAGTAGCGGCGCATCACCACGCAGCGCACAATAACCGCAAATGGGCCATTGGGTTCGCATCGGTCGTGTCGGTCGTGTTCTTGTTGAATAAATTTATTCTTCCAAATTCACCACGTGAAGTACAGACGTTCTTCAATGCTTGGTTCTCGGTATCATCCTTGTCTGAAATTATGGTCTGGATTTTGATGGCATTGGGCCTTAATATCATCGTGGGCTATGCGGGCCTACTTGACCTTGGTTATGTAGCTTTCTGGGCATTAGGTGGGTATGTAGCCGGTTGGCTGATGTCACCACACTGGAGTTCGGTTTATATCAATTTCTTTGGTAATCCACGCCCAGATATAGAAATGGGCATTCACTTCCATGTCTTCCTGGTGTTGATTCTCGGTGGTGTCTTTACCGCCATATGGGGCGTCATTATCGGTGGCCCAACACTTCGTTTGAAAAGCGATTACTTGGCGTTGGTAACTTTAGGCTTCGGCGAAATCATTCCGCAGTTCATGGTTAATGGTGGCAACATTGCTGGCGTTAACGTGACTAATGGTGCCCAAGGCCTTGGTGGACTCGATGCAGTAAACCTATTTGGTTATCAAATCGGAACTTTTGCATTACCAGAGAAGTTCTTGTTTGTTTCGCTGCTGGCCGGGGCAATGATCTTCTTTTCGATCCGACTTCGAGATGGCCGCCTTGGTCGTGCTTGGTTAGCTATTCGGGAAGATGAACTAGCAGCAAGCATGATGGGTGTTCCGCTGTGGAGCACTAAATTTAGTTCGTATGCAATTGGCGCAATTGGTGGCGGTATTGGTGGTGTTGGATTTGCAATCTTGGTCGGTGGTGTTTACGCCGATCGATTCAACTTTATAATCTCGATTATCATTTTGGCGATGGTCGTACTTGGTGGCATGGGTAACGTTTGGGGTGTCGTAGTTGGCGCAACCGTATTGGCCTGGGTGAACTCTATCGGTTTGGTGCAGGTCGGGGAATTAGTGAATAACACTTTCGACACCAAGATTAACTTCCCGTCTTACCAGTTCCTACTGTTTGGCTTACTTCTGGTCTTAATGATGCTGTTCCGCCGCGAAGGCTTCCTTCCAGAAGCGCGCATCCGGATGGTTATGAATGAAGACAAACTTGAGGACGTAGAAAAAGTAACCGACGAGACAAAGATTGGGAGCCATTAAGCATGAGTCTTGATAGCAGAGCTGCGCTAGATGCGCAAAACATTTTCGTTGAATTCGGTGGACTAGTTGCTGTTGATGACGTCTCTTTCGATATTCCGGAGGGTTCAATCGTTTCGTTGATTGGACCAAATGGTGCGGGGAAAACGACGTTTTTCAATGTCTTGACCGGCCTTTACAAGCCAACCAGTGGCAGCGTGATCTTTGATAACAAAGAGATCACTGGCGATCCTGTTCATGAAATCGCAGCAAGCGGGTTGGCGAGAACTTTCCAAAACATTCGCTTGTTCGGGTTAATGACTGCGCAAGAAAACGTTATGGTTGCTATGCATTCAAAGATGAATGCTGGTGTGTTTTCAACTATATTCCGCACTAAGAAACAACGCGCTGAAGAAAACGAAGTTCACGAGTTTGCCCAAGAATTGTTGGACTATGTAGGCATCGGCGGGACTACACATGAGTACGCCCGAAACCTGTCTTATGGTGACCAACGTCGGCTAGAAGTGGCGCGCGCACTTGCTTTGCGACCAAAGGTGCTTTTGCTGGATGAACCAACTGCTGGCATGAATCCAAATGAGTCGGCGACATTCGTTTCGTTTGTACGCAAACTGCGAGATGACAAGGGCGTAAGTATTTTGCTCATTGAGCACGACATGAGTGTTGTTATGCAAGTTTCGGAGCGTGTTACGGTTCTGGATCAAGGTCAAAAGATCGCTGAAGGTACACCAGCAGAAATTAAGTCAAACCCACGAGTAATTGAAGCCTACTTAGGCAAGAGCGGATCAGAGGAGAGCAAGTAATGGCACGTTTAGACACTCCCATAATGCTCAAGGTAAGTGACATCGTTGTTGGCTATGGCGCCATTACTGCAGTCAAGGGTCTTAGCTTTGAAGTACGTGAAGGTGAAATAGTTTCCCTCATCGGATCTAATGGTGCTGGTAAATCAACAACACTACGCACTATCAGCGGATTACTTAAGCCTAAAACTGGCAGCATCGAATTTCTTGGCGAAAGAATTGACGGCGTACCTGCCCATGAGATTGTGGCCAGGGGAATCACTCATTCTCCCGAGGGTCGTCGAATCTTCCCAAAGATGACGGTAGATGAGAACCTGGATTTAGGTGCTTACTTGCGCAAAGACTCAACAGCAGTCAAGGAATCACGCGAGCGAGTTCTAGGACTTTTCCCACGGTTACGTGAGCGGATTAACCAAAAGGCTGGCACCATGTCCGGTGGCGAACAGCAGATGCTTGCGGTAGGAAGGGCTCTTATGGGCGATCCAAAGCTTCTGATTATGGATGAGCCTTCCATGGGTCTGGCGCCAGTTTTGGTGGATCTCATATTTGAAACAATTGAGACAATTCGTAAGTCAGGCGTAACGATCCTGTTAGTTGAGCAAAACGCTTTGGCTGCCCTTCGTATTGCAGATTATGCCTACGTGCTTGAATCTGGAAACCTTAAGCTCGAGGGCGAGGGCTCCAAGCTAGCTGATGATCCAGCTATCGCCCAGGCCTACTTAGGCGGTTAACACTTAGTTAAAAACTCCCCAGCTCACTCGGGCTGGGGAGTTTTTAATGCGTAATTAGTATTCCGCAGTTATCCGATTAGCGCAGCAAGTAGTGGCGCAAGCACTAACGCTGGCAGCATGTTTCCAACTGGAATTTGCCGAATGTTTAGCAGGCGCAGGGCAATGCCCAGAATCAAGAGTCCGCCAGTTGCACTGAGCATTAGCACCTGGACTTCGGACATAAAGTTTCCAAGAGCATAGCCGAGCAAAGTCAAGCTGCCTTGAAATAAAAAGATTGTAACCACCGAAGCGGCAACACCCCACCCAAACACTGATGCGAATGCGATTGCGGCGAAGAAGTCCAAAGTAGATTTCAAAACTAAAATTTCATTTCCGCCGCCAAGCCCATCAGTTAT
>JBDNJO010000107.1:0-10755 GCA_041687715.1 Candidatus Nanopelagicales bacterium | reverse complement strand
CCCCAAGCAACTTCTAGTGCAGAAAATGATTGGAGCGCAAAATGCGCCCACATGTAATTGCCACCGAAAAGTACAGAGACTGTAATAAAAAGTGCAGTGTGAGACTTAACTACTTTTGTCTCGGCTATGGTCATCGATTATCTAGCGCAAGCGAAGCAAGTGCCGCATTAACTATTGCTCCCGAAGACAAATCGTTGATGTTGTAAAGATCTTTAATCGTTCCAGACTGTCCGAATGAATCCACGCCAAGTGAGACGCAAGGCACTCCAATGGCAGAACCCATCCAAGCCATAGCGTGACTCGACGCATCCTGAATCGTCACTATCGGCGCGCGATCACCAATGACTGACCAAAGTGGACCAGGAAGTGATGGCGCAGACGCAGTGCGAACCGCTTGGCGCAGAGTTCGTTGCCATGCGCCGTACCAGCGATCGGCGCTCGTTACATCTACGACGTGAGCTGCGACGCCCTCGCTGCAAAGCTCGTTTGCTGCCGCCAACACTTCTGGCATAACTGCCCCTGATGCAACTAAGTGAACCATTGGTACGCGCTCACTGTCATCAGCTCCGCGTAAATCTGGATACTGCTCGAAAGCATCAAATAATCGGTAACCACCAGACATCACTTGGCGACGCAAAACAGCGTCCCCAATTCGCTTGCGCGCTGCTTCAAACGGCGCTTGATCCAGTGGTCTAGTCGTCAATCGGAAATAAAATGCACCGTCATCATATGGCGCTGCGGTTTTTTGGCTCGATGGCCCAGCGGCCACGCGAGTTATTGCATCAGCTAACAACCAACTCAAAGCCGTTCCATACGTTGGTTCAATGAAAGTTACTCCTGGCAACTCCATACCGATGGAGGCCGTAATCGTCGACTGGTGTGCGCCACCTTCTGGTGCAAGCGTTACTCCACTTGGCGTGCCAGCAATGATGAAGCGGGACGCCGAGTAGGTTCCGTAAATAAAGGCATCAAGACCGCGCGCTACAAATGGATCGTAAACAGTTCCAATCGGAATTAGCGGTTGATCGGATAAGTCCCACGACAAACCAAGTTGACCTAGCAATAGGAATAGATTCATCTCACTAATGCCAAGTTCAATATGCTGGCCAGTTGGACCTTCAGCCCACTTAAGCATTGGGTCCTCGTTCCAAGCCCGGCGCTCTGTTGGGGAATAGATGCCATTGCGATTGATAAATCCAGCCAAGTTTGTTGACGTCGCCACATCAGGAGCAGTTGTCACCAAGTACTTATTAATTTCCTCAATTCGCGAAAGGTCAACTAATACTCGACCAAACGCTTCTTGGGTACTTAGGGGCTTGGTGCCAGTTGCAACTTCTGGGGCTGGAACATTTAGTTCCACACCTTTATGAATTAGTGGCTTATGTAAAAGTTGACGACGTTGCGCAGCTAATACACCGGCCGTACTTTGTGGTTCAAATGCCGACCATTCATTTTGCTTGGTTAACCCAAGTTCACTGCGGAAAGTGTCTACTTGCTCGCCAGTAAGCAAGGCTGAATGATTGCGTGGATTTCCTGCCATTGGCAGACCCCAGCCCTTAATTGTGTAGGCAAAAACCACACTTGGACGATCTGTGACTGAGTCGCACAAATCAAAAGCATCGCGCAGACTATCTAAGTTGTGGCCACCTAAGTCTGTGACTAATTCATAGAGTTCGGTGTCTGTTATTGCAGCTACTGAAAGTCCAACCTCAGATGGCGCCCCATCTAAGAAGCGCTCACGCAATTCTGTGCCTCGGAAACCAAACAAGGATTGATACTGCTCGTTAGCCATGGCATCAATCCAGGATTCCAACTCCTTGCCAAATGGCATTTCAAATTTTGCTTGCAATTTCTTGCCGTACTTCACTTCCACTACATGCCAACCAGCCGCTTCAAACTGAGCTCGCCATTGCACAATTCGAATTCCTGGAATTACGCGGTCAAGGGACTGCCGATTGAAGTCAACGACCCACATCACATTTCCAAGTTCAGTGGTTGCTGGATCGGCAACTGCTTCCCAAACGTTGCCTTCATCTAATTCCGCATCACCAATTAATGCGATGAAGCGTGACGCTGGACGCTCGCCAAAATGGGAATCCACATAACGGCGGGTTGCTGCTGCAAACAATGGCGCCGCTGCGCCAAGTCCAACTGAACCAGTTGAAAAATCTGGAGTGTCAGGATCTTTGGTGCGCGATGGATAGGACTGCAGGCCACCAAATTCGCGAAGGCGCGTTAGGTAACTCTCATCTAGATTTCCAAGTAAGTACTGAATCGCATGAAACACCGGTGAAGCATGTGGCTTTACACTAACTCGATCTGGTCCATCCAAGTGATCAAAATAAAGCGCAGTCATGATCGAGGTCAGGGACGCACTCGATGCTTGGTGACCGCCTACTTTTACGTCATCTTTTTCGACGCGCTCTCGGTTTGCGAAGTCCACCATGCGAACGGCTAGCCATAAAACCCGGCGCTGGATCTGAGCCAGAAGTTCGGTATCGACACGTTGCTTTGTCATGCTAACTCCTTCATGGTTGCGGGACTGGCATCAAATTTGCGTAGTGATACGGCAGCCATAACTGAGCATATCGCCATTACTGTCCAAGCTGCCTGCCAACTGAAAGATTGGACAATCCGAGACATGATGATCGGCGATAATCCTCCAGCAGCAAAAATAAAGCTATGAAGCACGCCTTGCGTGTAGCCAACTCGTTGCGCAGGAACTGCAACTACTGCTGTCGTAAAAAGTAATCCATTCCAACCCATTGCAACTATCCCTGCCAGAAACAGAAGTGGCACAACTATCCGATACTGCTCGAGTACTGCGCAAAGCAAAAGTAAAACTGCGCCCAACAACGCAATCACAATTTGGAACTTAATTCGCTTATCTGGATAGCGATCGCTCATAACTCCCAAACGAATCCGAAGTGGAATTACACACGCCATCATTAGCGCGTACAACTGACCCGCATTAGTAGGTGTCCAGCCTCGACTTGAACTCAAATACAACGTTAAAAGTGCAACAATTCCAAGTTGAGTTAAACAAAAGAAGGCTGCTGCAATAAGAATTGGTGCGAGTCTTCGCCAATTTACGGGTGGTAAATTTTCAGCGCTCATTCGTGGCGGCTCTGGAATTCCCACTGGTGCAAAAATTACGAACAATCCACCTAGGACAATTAATGCCGCTAGCGCATAAAGCGCAGCACTAAGCCCGTAAGAAACAGCAAGACCCGTAAGCACTAGGCCACCAATTACCCCGCCGACTGGAACTGCGGCTTGTCGAGTTGATAGCGCGAAACCAATGTTTCCAAGATAGACAAAGTTTCTAGCTAAGCCTTTGGTCATTGCAACTGTCGGCGCAGCCATCATGATGCCCGCAAAAATTATGGCAAAGTGCGCGACTTGCGAAGTCTTAAAAAATGCCGCGATTGCAAAGCAAGTCGCTGTTCCAAGCAGTCCGATGACAGCCACTAACCGATCATTGATGCGGTCTGCCAATTTTCCCCAGAAAATAACAGCAGTAGCAGTTCCTAAGCTAATCGTGCCAAGTAACAATCCAACACCGGCTGTAGTCAGATTAAATGTACTTGCCAAAATTGGCCCAAGCGCAGGAAGTCCTTGTTGCGCTGTGGATACTACTAATTGCGCCGCGACAGCTGCGGTTAAAATTCCAAGCGCGTCGCGGCGCAATTTATCCGCAGCTGCTTTAGGCATGTGTTATCGAGATGCGAGCGTGTGACGTGACATTACGATTCGCTGAACTTGATTTGTGCCTTCATAAATTTGCGTAATTTTAGCATCTCGCATCATTCGCTCGACCGGATAATCACGCGAGTAACCATAGCCACCCAGCAACTGCACAGCGTCCGTTGTAATTTCCATTGCCACATCTGATGCAAAGCACTTACTCGCGGCGCCAAAGAAAGTTAAGTCAGCATCGCCACGTTCGCTTCTGGCAGCTGCAGCGTAAGTGAGCTGACGCGCTGCTTCAAGTTTCATTGACATGTCAGCAACCATGAATTGGATGCCTTGGAAGTCAGCAATGGCTTTACCAAATTGCTTTCGTTCCTTGATGTACCCAGCAGCAAAATCCAATGCGCCTTGCGCAATTCCAACTGCTTGCGCAGCAATAGCAATTCGGCTGTGATCCAAGGTATTCATCGCAATGCTAAAGCCACCTCCTACATCACCAATTCGGCGCGTGTCAGGAATAACGACATTATCTAAATAAACCTCACGGGTTGGTGAACCTTTAATTCCAAGCTTTTTCTCTGGCGCTCCAAAACTTACACCCACGTCATCTTTCTTAACGATGAAAGCAGTAATTCCACCACGGGTGCCTTTTTCTTTATCTGTAACTGCAAGGACTGTGTAAATTTCACTTTCCCCAGCATTAGTAATCCATTTCTTAGAACCATTTAACGTCCAAGAATCACCAGTTGCATCTGCTGTCGTCTTCATCGCACCTGCGTCACTACCGGCATCTGTTTCAGAAAGTGCGTATGACCACAACGTTTCACCTGAAGCCAGTCCTGGCAAAAATTCTTTCTTAAGTTCCTCGCTACCACTCATGATTACCGGCAGGGAGGCAAGTTTGTTAACCCCTGGAATCAAACTGCTCGAGGCACAGGCCCGTGCTACTTCTTCTACAACTATCGCGTATGCCAAGGCGTCACCTTGTGCGCCGCCATATGCCTCGGGCACATGGATAGCTTGAAGTTCTGCTGCGCGAAGCGCGTCGTATGCCTCTTGTGGGAACCGCGCATCTTCATCTACTTCCGCAGCAAACGGCGCAATCTTGTTTTCTGCCAGGGAACGAACTACTGATCGCAACTCTTCATGTTCTTCGCTGGTCTGAAAGAAGTCGAAATTAGTCAAAGTTGCTCCTAAAAAGGCGGATTGCATACAATCTTGCCACTTTTAGAACACATTCGCTATCGGAACCCTTGATTAAGTCAAAATCCAGCAAGAATTTGGGAATAGATGTATACAAGAAGTGGGATTTTCTTTAATTGGAGGACAAGTGTCAGAAGCATTTAGCAACGCAGGTTACGGTCAAGGCGAAGTTGGCTGGGGCACTCGTCCCGCGATTGTTGCAGTTGATTTCCAAATGGCATTTTGTGACCCCAAATACGCACTTGGGCGAAGTGCACATGCCCAGAGGGCTATCTCCAATGCAGCTCGGCTGTTTCCGGCGGCGCGCGCGGCAGGAATTCCAGTAATTCACACAGCTGTTGCTTGGTCTACTGATACCGAGTTTGCCCGCTGGAAAGTGCCAGCATTACGCGACATCCATCCGGGTTCCTACGAAGCCAAAATCCATCCAGATCTTTGGAGCGATGACGACGTCTACATACTTAAGCGCTTCCCATCAGCGTTCTTTGGCACTGACTTAAGTTCGATTCTTACGACCAACAACATCGATACCGTTCTAGTTACCGGAGTAACGACTTCCGGATGTGTTCGCGCCACAATTGTGGATTCGTTTTCTCATGGATTCCGAACGATTGCAATTGATGATGCGTGTGGCGATCAAGATGCGGGTCCCCATGATGCAAACATGCAAGATGTTGGCCGACGTTATGCAGATGTAATTCAAACTGACGAAGCGATAAGCAAAATAAACAGCCTCGCCTTAATTTCTTAAGTAATGAAATCTGGCGCGGTCTGCTTCACTGGAAGATTTCAACCGTTTCATAAGCAACATCTTGAGGTCGTGGAAGCAATTCGAGATGATTACGCGCACGTCATAATTGGCATCACTAATCCAGACCTAACGAAATTAAGCGAACACGTAGAAAGTTCCCATCGTCATACCGATCAGTCGAATCCTTTTGACTTTGAGACAAGACGCGAAATTGTTTTGGCTTCTCTTGGTGACCTAACTGACATCGAGATAATTCCGCTTGATTTGGAGACTCCAGACTCATGGCAGGTTCCAAGTGAGACTACGTTTGCACTTCGAATTTTTAGCCCCTGGGAATTAAGCAAGCAAGTTTTATTTGAATTAAATGGTTACGCCACTCAACTGATCGCGCCACCGGAAAATAAGTTATCTGCAAGCTCGATTCGCGAACAGTTGGCGTCTGGAGATATAAGTTGGCAAGAACAAGTTTGTCCGGGTGCTTTCGAACAAATTTTGACAGCTTGGAATAATGCCGTTGCGCTAAGAGTTGGTAGTTAATTGTGAAACCCGCTCCGATGTGGGATGACCGCTCTCCGATAATGCTCATAACTTTGGATGGCTTAGGTGATCGACCAAGTCCAAAACTTGCAAATCAAACACCACTTGCTGCAGCGCGCACTCCAATACTTGATCAACTCACCAAGGCTGGCGTTAGCGGGATTCATCAACCGTTTGGATTAGGTCGGGCCACCTCAAGTGAGCGAAGTCATTGGGCGATGTTTGGCCAAACAGCAACTTTTCCAGGGCGGGCTTACTTGGAAGCACTTGGATCCAACATAGCTATACCTAACGGGTCACCACTTTTTCACTTATCCCTTCGTCCAGCAGAATTTAACGGCTCGCAACTTCATGCAGTTGGTCGTGTGTCACAGGCAGATAGTGCGGATTGTGAACTTTTGTTTGCTGACTTGCGTTTAATAAATCACGAACTTTCACCACTGTTACATCCTCTGCGAACTGGTGAATGTATTTTGGAGGCAGCCAATCTTGGAACGCATGAAATAAGCGATAGTGATCCGCTCTTTGGTCATATTCACCCAGTGTTGTTGCCCGTCGCCCTTGTTGATGCAAATGATGCATCTACTGCCCAAACCTCAGCAGATTTACTAACGAGTTGGGTGCGTTCAGCAGTTGCATTACTTCGCAACCATCCCGTAAATGATTCTCGAGTTGCCGCCGGAAAGCTCCCGCTCCTTGCACCAGTAACAAAGTGGGCCAGCCTGAGTCAGAGCATGGATTCATTCGAGACAGTCACTGGATTGAGCGGCGCTGCTGTTACCAGTTCGGCCCTCTACCGAGGACTTGCCGATGTTTTAGGCATGACCAAGGTTCACATTCCAAGTGATTTAACAGATGTGCAGGGTGATTTTGCAGCCCGACTAAACGCGGGAATTGAACTTACTGACGAGTATTCCTTTGTTCATGTGCACACTAAAGCAACTGATGAAGCTGGTCACACTAAAGATCCTGAACTTAAACGTGAAGTAATAGAAGCGATAGATCGAGCATGCGAACCGTTGTTGAAACTTTACCAATCAGTAACCATTGCTATTACTGGAGATCATGCGACGCCAACTAGTGGTGGCATGATGCATTCAGCACATCCAACATCATTGATCATGACTGGCCCGCACGTTAATCCCGATCAAAGTTTTATTTGCAGTGAGCAAAATCATGAGACCGGGCAATTGGGTAATGTGCAAGCCAGTGACATACTTCCGTTATTGGCACATTACTCACATCGAGCAAGTTTTATTGGGCACAACATTGGATCACATAGGACAATTGCATTACCAGATAGTCCAGCAACATTAGATTTTTTATAGCTTGTTTAAAAATTAAAGCGAACACCAAACCGAAAGAAAAGGAACCGTATGACTAAGGCAACTACTTCACCGCTTGACGTTGAATTACATATTCCAGCCCACCTCGACTCTGTGATCGCGGAGGTAACATCGCTTTATGAAACCCAAGTTGCCCCACGAGAGGCTGCGCTCAAGCATCGCTTAAAAGATCAATCCAAGTTTTTAGATGAGCAAGGTCGCTTGCACCCAGAAATCATTGCTGCACGCCGCGAAATTATGGCGGCTTCAGGCGCCCAAAATATTTACAGTGCGCACTTGCCTGAGTCACTTGGTGGACGTGGCCTTGGCCGTGAAGACATGATTTATGTGGAAGAGCATGTATACGGCTACGGCGTCGACCTTAATCCTGCGTTGCTTTCTTGGTCTGAAGGTGCAACTCCTCGATTACTTAAAGCTCACCCACATCAAAAAGAACAGTTCACTGCTCCATTAGTTAAAGGCTTAAAAACCAGTTTGCACGGTGTGACTGAAACTGGAGCAGGCTCCAATCTTTACGACATGAAAACTAATGCTGTCCGCAAAGGATCTGACTGGGTACTTAACGGCACAAAGGCATACATCACAAATTATTTTGATGCTGACGTTGCGCAAGTGCTTGCAATCACAAATCCTGGTGGTGGCCGGCAATCATTTACTTATTTCATGTTTGACACCAAAGAATATTTAGGTAAGGGCTACGAAATCGGGCAGCTCTATCAAACTATGTTTGGCGATGGTTACACCGGAGAAATTCACTTTAAAGATATGGTGTTGCCAGAAAGCGCAGTTTTGGGTGAAGTCAATGGTGGCTTTGATATTGCAGTTATGTCATTTAACTACACCCGGATGCGACGTGCTGGAATGTGCTCAGGTTGGTCGAAGTACTTAATTGAAAAAACTTTGGAGCGCGTAAAGACTCGCGTAGTCGGAGGCGAACCACTCGGCGCTAAACAAGGCATTCAATGGATGATCGCTGACATGTACCTAGATTGGCAACAAACTCGCTCACTTTCTCTTGACGTCGCTCGCGCCATTGATACCCCTGGACCATGGTGGAATCTGCCTCGACCAAGTGATGAAGTGCGACGAATTTGTTCCTTAAAATTAAGTAATGACGAGTCGTTCTACCGAGTGGCTGATCGTGCACTTCAAATTCACGGTGGACTTGGAGTTCTCAGAGATACCGACATTAACAAACTGTTCCAAATCGCCAGAAACCTTCGGATCCCTGGTGGTACCGATGAAGTACAGCGCACAACTATTGCCGAAACTCTCGGCCTACGATTCAACTAGGAGTGGTCATGAGTAAATCCCAAACTTTAGCTGAAGTAATTGGCGATTGGGCAACCGATGTACAAATCTCAGACGTGCCATCACACGTACAAGAACAGGCATTGCTGAATATTCTTGACGCTGTTGGAATTGCATTCGCCTCAACCAATTACGATTTTGCGACAAAAAGTATCGCTGCAACCGTTGCACTTGGAACCGGGCCACGCGGTGCAATTGCCTGCACTGAGCGCTTTACCGTTCGCGATCAAGCAATGCTAAATGGCATTTTGATACATGGCCTAGATTTTGATGACACTCATGTGCCTGGCGTTATTCATGCGACCGCAAGCGCAGTACCGACAGCTATTGCCATTGCTGACGATCGAGAACTAAGCGGTAACGATTTAGTTTTAGGTTTCCTTGTTGCCCTAGAAATCGGCGCCCGAGTTGGCACTGCTGCCAACGGCGGGTTTCATGCCCAAGGATTTCACCCAACAGGTCTAGCTGGCGCATTTGGCGCTGCAACTGCAGCAGCAAAAATGATTGGACTGGATTCGTACGGCATCGCCAGCGCACAAGGAATAGTTGGCTCCCTTGCCTCGGGCTCGATGGAATTCCTAGAAACCGGTGCCTGGACTAAGCGTCTGCATCCAGGTTGGGCTGCCGTTTGCGGAATTACCGCAGCGCAACTTGCAAAAGCAAAATTTGAAGCACCACTTGCAATTTATGAAGGAAGATTTGGTTTATACAATTCCCACACTCCTGCCGGCCATAACACTGACGTTTCTGCAGTTGCTGCGGATTTAGGTACTGCGTGGGAATTGTTGCGGGTTGCCATTAAGCCTTACGCTGCCTGTCACTTCACGCATGCATGTATTGACATCGCAATTGAATTGGTAACGCAAAATAATTTGCAAGCCGCTGACATTGAGTCTGTGCTAACTATCATTCCGGCGCAAGTAGTACCAGTGGTTTCTGAGCCAGCGAAATCCAAGTTAACTCCTCGCAGTGATTATGACGCAAAATTCTCATTGCCATTTATCGTTGCAACCGCAATCGCAAAGCGTCGCTTCACGTTAGTTGACCTCGAGGATGACTGCTTAGTGGATCCAGAACTCTTGGCGTTAGCTGAGAAGGTTTCCTACCAAAATGATCCGAATCCTACTTTTCCAAAATACTTTCATGGTGAAGTTGTCATCAAAACAAAAGATGGTCGCACTTTCACTAAGCGCGAGGATGTTAATCGTGGGGCTGATGAAAGACCACTTTTGGCCAGCGAAGTTGAAGGCAAGTTCCGAGACAACATGGAACTTGTAACTGACAATAAGGTAGCGGATCGAGTTCTGAACGCCGTTATGTCATTACCAAGCACAAAAAATTCACGGGACTTTGTCGAGGCACTTCGGCTGCAATGACACTTGACCTAACAACAGGTAACTTACGTGACTTAACATCATGCGGTGGGTGCGCAGCTAAGGCTGATAGCTCACTTCTTAAGTCATTGCGCCTAGCTGCTGTTGGTTGTGAACATTCTGACACTGTGATCGGCTTAACAGAGCCAGATGACGCCGCCGTTGTTTCGATAAATGAAACTACATCGCTAATCACGACTGTTGACTTTTTTCCACCAGTTGTTGGGGATGCTTTCGACTACGGCTACGTGAGTGCACTAAACGCATTGTCAGACATTTATGCAATGGGTGGCACCCCTAGAACTGCATTACTTATCTGTGGGTTTCCAAGTGACATGTCAGAGGAAGACATGGTTGCGTGTGTAACTGGAGCTAAGCAAGCTTGCCAGGAATCTAGTGTGGAAATTGTTGGCGGTCATACGGTTCGAGTCAGTGAAGCCGTTTTTGGATTGGCAGCAACTGGATACGTTCACCCGAAAGCCATCTGGCGTAAAACTGGGATGCAATCTGGAGACATCCTCATGCTTTCCAAGCCGCTGGG
>JBDNJO010000106.1:0-6951 GCA_041687715.1 Candidatus Nanopelagicales bacterium | reverse complement strand
ATCCGCAAACTGGCCCGTTCTATGTTGAAGGCGCGCAGCCGGGTGACACACTTGCAGTTCACTTTGTTTCAATTGAACCGCGCGAAGCTTGGGGAGTTAGCACAACGGTGCCATTCTTTGGCGCTTTAACTTCAACAACAACGACAGCTACCTTGCAACCTGCATTGTTAGAGCGCACTTGGATTTATGAACTTGACCTGAAAGAACGTTTAGTTCGATACGCAGCAGCCGACACTAAATTCACTGCCGCCCTGCCATTAGATCCAATGCATGGAACGGTGGGAGTTGCCCCAGCACTTGGCGAAGTTCGATCATCCTTAACTCCTGGCGATTGGGGCGGCAACATGGATACCCCGGAAATGCGAGCTGGCGTGACTTGTTACCTCGGAGTGAATGTTGCAGGCGCACTTTTTTCATTTGGTGACGGACATGCTCGCCAAGGCGAAGGTGAAACTTGTGGTGTGGCAGTTGAAACTGCAATGGATACCGTAATGATCATTGACCTAATAAAGGGCATGCCAACACCGTGGCCAAGAATTGAATCCGATGACTACATCATGACAACTGGCTCTACTAAACCGCTAGAAGATGCATTTCGAATTGCACATTCCCAAATGGTTCACTGGGTTAGCGATCTAACTGGTCAATCAACAATAGATAGCTATCAGTTTGTATCCCAGACTGCACTAACTCCGGTAGCCAATGTCGTTGATAGTAATTACACGATGGTTGCGAAAGTTGCTAAGCAGTATTTGGGTAATGTGAACGTAATGCAGGGTATGCATCAAAAAATGCAAGCTCGCGCGGCGCAATGGCACGACTACAAGAAGGGTAAGTAATGCCAAAAGTTGAACGGATGGAAATTGATTTAGCGCTCGCGCTTCAAATGACAGCTGCGGCGAAAGCGAAAGCGCTTGAGATTGGCGCACCCATGTCGATTGCAGTACTCGATGCTGGCGCAAATCTTTTGAGCTTTAATCGTATGGATGGCGCTGAACTTGCCGGACCTAATCTGGCAGTTGATAAGGCTTACACCTCAGTTACAAACCGAATTGCAACTGGTGAACTTAGAGCGCGCGTTGCGCCCGATGGCGACTTACCTGGCATGAATGCAAACGGAAATGGTCGTTATATCGCCTTTGCTGGCGGCATTCCTTGTTGGGATGGTGACCACGTTGTTGGTGCAATCGGGGTAAGTGGTGGCTCCTGGGATGAAGATCAAATATGCGCCGAAGTGGCAATTGAAGTATTCAATAAAGCTTGCAAAGCCTGATTAAAATGACAGCCAGTAAAGTATGACAACGAAAGAACCAATCGGTCGCTTTCGTTTCATGAACGAACAGCGAGTTAATCTCGATGGCTTTGCAACTCCAGCGCCCGAACTTGGACTAGTTGCTTTCAATGGACCCAACGATCCAGCGCCATCACTTGTGATTACAAGCGGGCGCATCACCGAGATGGACGGGCGAAATGAATCAGACTTTGACTCCATAGATGCCTTCATCGCGTACCATGGCATTGATTTAGAAGTTGCCCTGGAAGCAATGGCGATTGAAAGTTTGGACTTCGCTCGGAGATTAGTTGATCCTAATTTTTCACGCCTTGATATTGTGCGCCTGGCATCGGGTATGACGCCAGCTAAATTAGCCGAAGTTTTGTCCTTACTTAACGCTGCTGAATTAGTTATTGCAATGACAAAAATGCGAGCGCGCAGAACTCCGAGTAACCAAGCGCACGTAACTAACCGTTCGGATGATCCACTGTTACTCGCAGCGGATGCCGCAACTGCAGCAGCATTTGGATTTAGAGAACTTGAAACCACAGTTCCAGTAGCAGCCGATGCTCCTTCGAATGCAGTTGCAGTGTCAATCGGCGCAGCCGTTGGTTCGCCCGGTGTTCTAGTGCAATGTTCAGTCGAGGAAGCTGCGGAATTAGCACTGGGTATGCGCGGCTTAGTTTCTTACGCCGAAACAGTTTCACTATATGGCACTGAGCAAATTTTTATTGATGGCGATGACACTCCTTGGTCTAAAGCTTTTCTAACAAGTGCTTACGCAAGTCGAGGAATAAAGATGCGTGTTACTTCTGGTGGTGGATCGGAGGCCTTAATGGGTGGCGCCGAGCAGTGCAGCATGTTTTATTTAGAGGCTCGATGTGTTTCTCTGGCGCGTGCCATTGGTTCCCAAGGCGTGCAAAATGGTGGCATTGATTCGGCGGCAGTAGCCGGCGCCGTACCTGGCGGTGTGCGTTCCTTAATGGCTGAAAACGTTATGGTTATGCTGCGTAATCTAGAAGCATGCACTGGAAACGATGCGCTAATGAGCGAATCCGATGTTCGGCGAACATCTCGTACTCACCCAATATTTATTGGCGGATCAGACTTTATTAATAGCGGGTTTGGTTCAATTCAGCGCTACGACAATATGTTTGGCCCTAGTCAATGGAACTCCGAAGATATAGATGACTTTTTAGCAATGCAACGCGACTGGGGTGTTGATGGCGGCTTGCGCACTGCTGACGAAGAAGAAGTTGCTCGCCTTCGTCGCCGCGCAACTGACGCAGTCACGGCAGTTTATTCCTGGCTTGGCTTAGGCGACTTCAACCAAACTTGGGCTGATGAAGCTGTCGATGCTGCAGGTTCAAAAGACATCACAGCTGGCGACTTGATGTTGCCACTAACTGCAGCGCGCACAATTATTGACACCAATGTAACGATGCTTGATGTGATAACTGCCCTTGCCGAAAATGGGTTTGACCTTGAGGCCCAGCGCTGCCTCGACATGTTAAAAGCTCGAGTCGCTGGCGATTATTTACAGACTTCCGCAATTTTTGATGAGAACATGAATGTCTTGTCGCTAGTAACTGATCCAAATATTTACTCGGGCCCCGGTACTGGATACCAACCAACTCCAGAACGACAACACCAAATTGACACAATCCGTCAACAGCGATCGGTTGCTGACTTATTAAGTGAGCAGCAAAGTTTTGTCACCAAGAATATTTCGGTCACTGGTACAGCTGAAATTAGTTATGACCCACGCGATGTTGTTATTGGTGTTTCACCCGCAACTGGAAAAGATATTTGGGTGACACTTTCAGGTCTATCGGTTGCTGATGCAATTGGGGAATTAATGGCGGGCCTCGAAGAAGAGGGTTGTGTCGGGCGAATTGTGCGCATCAATGACACTTTGGATTTGGGCATGATTGGTTTAACGGCAGCGCGGTTATCCGGATCTGGGGTAAGCGTTGGACTACAGGCTAAAGGTACTGCGCTGATACATCGCCGTGATCTTGCACCACTTGCAAACCTTGAACTCTATTCAGTTGCTCCAACTATTACGCGCGAGCTGTATCGCATGATGGGTATTAATGCCGGGCGCCATGCAAAAGGCGCTACTCCAGAACCAGTTCGCAATCCCTATTCCGATGAAGCAATTGAAGCTAGATACCACACCAAGGTTGTTTCGTTAGTTGCAATCGAGCGCACCTGCGTAAATTCGCAAGGTCCCCAGACATTGGCGATTACCTAATGGCTGGTACTCAAAAAGGTTTCTCCGGTAAGGATGTCTCAGAAGTTACTGTCGAAGCAATCCGTCGTGGTGACATAACACTGGATGATGTGCGAATTCATCCGAAAACTTTGGCGCACCAAGCAGATGTGGCAAAAGCCAACGGCAATCCACAATTAGCGGCAAATTTTCTTAGAGCTGCCGAACTCACTTCCCTATCCGATGAAATGGTTTTGGGTTATTACGATGCATTACGTCCTGGTAGGTCAACGGCGCAGGATTTGCTTGAGATTGCGGGCACTTTGGAATCACATGGAGCCGTTAGAAATGCTGAACTTTTTCGGCAAGCAGCCGATGTCTACGCCCGCCGCGGACTTACTGCAAAATAGATTTTATGGGACTGGTCGCAGGGATCGATATCGGTAATTCGACCACTGAAATTGTCATTGCTGATGGCGTGAAGCCAGTTGCCTGGAACCGAAGGCCAACACGGGGAATCAAAGGATCTGAAGCGTCCGTGCAAGCGGCCCATTCCTTGCTGCGAATTATGGAGCGCGAGCATAAGTTGGTCGTTGCAAAAGTTGTCGTCGCACCTTGGAATCCAGTTGAAACTTTAACTTCAACAATTCATGAACCACTTCCTGAAACGGGCCGGATCCGTATTGTGAAGACTGCGCACCATAGCGTGGTTGGCGATGGCTGGGCCGTTGGTAAACCTTGGATCATCACAAATGAATATCCATTAGACACAGCGGTTATCGCACTAGTTCCGGCCGGCTTTGGGTTTGAGTCGGGCGCTACCGCAATCAACGATGCGCTCGCAGCTGGGGTAAACGTTGGTGGCGTAGTTGCTGCAGATGATGAAGCAGTATTACTTGCAAAGCGGATAAAAATTGAAGTCCCAGTAGTTGACGGCGCAGACTTTGCGTCGGCTCATAAAGCTTTGCAACTTTTTATAGAAGTCCGGCCCCAAGGATCATCCGTACAAACTGCAACTGATGTTTGGGCCCTGCGTGCTGCGCTTAATCTGAGCGAGAGCGATGTAGCGCACTTAAATTCAATTACTCGCTGGGTTAGAAATGATCGCACGGTTGTACTTGGAATTTTTGCTGATTCACTCGATTCTAGTGAAGTCACTAACGGCCGGCTAACTTGGTTTGACGGCACCACATCAGGGCTATTCGAGGCCATTGACCAATTTCCAAAGTCAAATGTTGGTGATATTTCTGAGATCGAGATTTCGGAAAAAGTTTCTACCTCAGATGTCTGGGCCTTTGACATCACGGCTGCGCTAACTGAAAAAGGTTTACGAAATGTTGGCCACACTCGCGACCTAGCCGTGGCACAACTTACAAAATCGCGTTTAAAACAAGAAATAGATTTAGAAACTATTTTTGAAGTACCAGTAACTATCGCAAAATCTGAAGCACATGCAGCCGCACTCGGTGCGAATACAACTCCAGGCTTAGCGAAAAATGCTGTAATACTCGATATTGGTGGCGGCACAATTGACATTATCGGCAACGACAGTCTCGGCACTGCCGAGATGTCGGCAGCTGGTGCCGGAGAACTTTTAACTGCCTCCGTTGCCCACGCCTTGGCGATATCTCGAGGCGCTGCAGACTGGATTAAACGAGGTCCAGCTCAGCGATTGGAATCACCACACGTACTTTTGGGTGAAGACGGAAGCAAAGCTTTTGTCGATGATGCCAAACCTTATCCAGCAACGGCAATGGGTTCACTTGTCACACCTGGTCCAGCTGGCTATTTAACATTCGGACAAAATGTGCAGCCTGCAGAATGGCGAATAATGCGCCAGTCGCTCAAGCGCGTCGCAATTGGCGAGAATGTCGCGCGGTTGATTCGTAGTTTTAACAAGGCAAGTAACTCGCAGGCAGTACATGATGTAGTCGTTGTGGGTGGACCGGCTGCGGATGATGAACTTATTCCAATTTTGAGCCAAGTCCAAGGCATCGGTGGTCTGGGTCGAGGAAATGTTGCAGGAATACTTGGGCACCGATTCGCAGTTGCCTACGGCTTGTCTCAACTGTCCAATTAATTACTAGGTTCCTACACCGTAAATAAAGTTATCTGTAAAAATAGTCTCAGTAATTAGCTCGACACCCAAGGAGAAAAACCAATGACAACGACAGTTTGGCACAACGGCAAAGTATGGATTGATCAAAATGAATCTACCCATGCGATTGCAGCCACAGCTGGCGTAATTGTTGCGCACGGCGACGCAGCTACGGCACTGACAGCTGATGTGAGTATTGATTTAACAGGATCGACATTGCTTCCAGGTTTTGGCGATGGACATGCGCACCCAATTTTTGGCGGAATTGAAACGCTATTTGCGCCAGTGCGTGGTCCAGAAAAACTTGATGAATTGTTAGCTGCCATAAAAAAATGGGCAGCTGAAAATCCGGATGCCGAATGGGTGCGCGGTGAAGGTTACGATCCAAGTTTGGCGCCGCGTGGTGAATTCGATGCGAAATGGCTTGATGAAATAATTCCTGATCGCCCAGTAGTGCTTCGCGCCATGGATTATCACACTGCTTGGGTTAATACCAAGGCCATGGAACTTGCTGGCATTACCAGCGAAACGCCACAGCCTGCAGATGGCGAGATTACGCTTCGCCCCGATGGCACGCCCCTTGGAACTTTGCGCGAATGGGGTGCTTGGTCAATGGTTTATAAATTGTTGCCTGAACTAACGCTCGTACAACGCGAACAAGCAGTCCAAGCTGCATCGGCTGCGTATTCATCTTGTGGTGTCACGTGGGCGCAAGATGCCTGGGTTGAAGATGACACCATGGAAACTTGGCTTCTGGCTGCAAAGTCCGGTGCGCTTAAATTTCGCGCGAATCTTGCTTGGTTTGCCGAGCCCGAAGGTATCTGGAAAACGAAAATTGATAGCTTTACAACAAATCGTGATCGGCTAGCAAAGGAGGCGCCAGATTTACTTACTGGCAATACTGTGAAGTTTTTTGCCGATGGAATTCTTGAAGGTGGTACCGCTGCCGTACTTGAAAATTATTGCGATTGCCCAAATAAAGGTATTCCTAATTGGCGCCGTGAGGAGTTAATTGAAGCGGTTGGCGAAGTTGTTAAACGAGGTTTCCAGCCACACATTCATGCAATTGGTGATGCTGGCATTCGCAATGCGCTAGATGCTATTGAAGCAGCGCGTCGAGTCCACGGTGACTTAATTAATCCTGTGATTGCGCATTCGCAGTTAATCGACCCGGCGGATTTGCCTCGGTTCAAAGAGTTAGATGTGATTGCAAACTTGGAACCACTATGGGCCCAGTTAGCCAATGAGCAAGTTGTGCTAACTATTCCAAGACTTGGTCAAGAACGCGCAGATCGTCAGTATCCAATCGCAACACGGCTGCGTAGTGGTACGAAAATTTCCATTGGGTCAGACTGGCCGGTAACT
>JBDNJO010000105.1:0-19151 GCA_041687715.1 Candidatus Nanopelagicales bacterium | reverse complement strand
CGCAAGAGTCGTCAAATCACCTTGCGCCACAGCACTCATCCCATCGCAGTTGGTGGGGACGCCCCAATTAGCATCCAGTCGATGGCAACGACATTAACTGCAGATGTGGATAGCACTTTGCAGCAAATTGCAGAATTAACTGCCTCGGGTTGTCAAATAGTTCGGGTAGCAGTACCAAGTCAAGATGATGCTGACGCACTTGCTCAAATCGCTAAGAAGTCGAGTATCCCGGTAATCGCTGACATTCACTTCCAGCCAAAGTATGTGTTTGCGGCAATTGACGCTGGCGTAGCTGGCGTGCGAGTTAACCCAGGCAACATCAAACAATTTGATGACAAAGTCAAAGAGATCGCAAAAGCTGCTGGTGATGCTGGCATACCCATTCGAATTGGTGTTAACGCAGGATCACTCGATAAGCGGTTAATGGAAAAGTATGGCAAAGCTACGCCGGAGGCTTTGGTTGAGTCAGCGCTTTGGGAAGCGTCACTTTTCGAAGAGCATGGATTTGGTGACATCAAGATTTCGGTTAAGCATCATGATCCCGTCATCATGGTTCAGGCCTACCGGTTGCTCGCAGCTAAATGTGATTACCCACTTCACTTAGGAGTGACTGAAGCTGGACCGTTATTCCAAGGAACAATTAAATCTGCTGTTGCGTTTGGTTCCTTACTCGCAGATGGCATCGGAGATACCATTCGAGTTTCGCTTTCCGCCCCGCCGGTTGAAGAAATTAAAGTAGCAATTCAAATTTTAGAATCTTTGAATTTGAAACAACGCAGACTTGAGATTGTGAGTTGCCCATCTTGCGGGCGAGCACAAGTTGACGTTTATACCCTGGCTGAGCAAGTAACTGCAGGATTAGAAGGTCTTGAAGTTCCATTAAGAGTTGCGGTTATGGGATGTGTAGTTAATGGACCAGGCGAAGCTCGCGAAGCGGATCTAGGTGTAGCTAGCGGAAACGGTAAGGGTCAGATCTTCGTAAAAGGCGAAGTCATTAAAACTGTGCCAGAAGCTCAAATCGTAGAAACTTTGATTGAAGAAGCAATGAAGTTAGCTGAACAAATGGAAGCAGCAGGCGCACCTATTGTTACGGTGAGTTAATGCCTCACCAAATAAGTAGAGTGAGTTAATGCCTCACCAAATAAGTAGAGTGAGTTAATGCCTCACCAAATAAGTAGAGTGAGTTAACTTGGCTCACCAAATAAGTAGAGTGAGTTAACTTGGCTCACGAGGTTCGTGCTATCGATGCACACTCAATTTCGCTACTGCAATCTCTGATCGTGCAAGATCCAATCCGGCACTGCCTTTTAGCTGCTCGAGTTGAGAGTGGAAGTGGTGGGTTCCGAAAAAGCTATTCAGATTTACTTGGATACTTTGATGATGGAAAACTTAAATCTGCACTGTTGTGTGGCGCAAATGTAATTCCAGTAAATACTTCACTCATTGCTCGCCAAGAGTTTGCCAGCGTATTGTCGCGAAGTGGAAGAAGAAGTTCATCAATTGTTGGCCCAGCTTCGGAGGTACTAGATCTTTGGTCTCGGTTATCTCCATCCTGGGGAAGTGCACGGGAAGTGCGCGAGAATCAACCGGTACTTGTAATGCATGACCACTCACGGATTGCAATTGATGATGAAGTCCGATATTCCACATTGGCAGATTTGGATGAATTAGTTCCGGCTTGCGTTGCAATGTTCACTGAAGAAGTTGGCGTTAGTCCTAATTCAGGAGGTGGCGCGAGGGCGTATCGAAATCGTGTTTCAGAACTAGTATCTGCTCGTCGCTCATTTGTGCGCTATCGAGGTAATGAACTGGTCTTCAAGGCAGAAGTTGGTACCGTCGGCGCCGAGGTGTCCCAAGTTCAGGGAGTTTGGGTTAAGCCTGAGTATCGAGGCCAAGGAATCGCGGCGCCAGCCATGGCGGCAGTCGTTAAATATATTTTGACTGACATTGCTCCAGTGGTATCGCTCTATGTCAATAACTTCAATGCACCTGCGCTTGCAACTTACAAAAACGTTGGATTCGAGCAAGTGGACACGTTCGCAACTGTGTTGTTCTGAGTAACCGCGAGTGTCAGCAAGGCTTACTGACTCCTCAAGTACCATTGGAACATTCATTAATCGCCCGTGAGGAGTCAAAGTGCTGCGCATGTCAACCCTGTTCTTGCGAACATTACGCGAGGATCCAGCGGATGCCGAGGTGCCCAGCCATCGACTTCTAGTTCGTGGCGGATATGTCAGGCGAGTAGGTCCTGGACTTTGGTCCTGGCTCCCGCTTGGGTATTTGGTTTATCGAAATGTGGAGCGCATTGTTCGCGAAGAAATGGACAAAGCTGGCTTTCAAGAAGTTCACTTTCCAGCGTTGTTACCTCGTGAACCATTTGAAAAAACTGGTCGCTGGGATGAGTATGGCGACAATTTGTTTCGGCTTCAGGATCGCAAGAAGGCAGACTTCTTACTGGGGCCAACGCATGAAGAGATGTTCACCCTGATGGTTAAAGGTGAATTTTCCTCTTATAAGGATTTGCCTCTGAGTATCTATCAAATTCAAATCAAGTATCGCGATGAAGCGCGACCACGTGCCGGTATCTTGCGGGCTCGGGAATTTGTAATGAAGGATTCGTATTCTTTTGATATCAATGATGAAGGACTCGAAGTTTCTTATCAAAATCACCGCGAGGCGTACATCAAGACATTTGATCGCCTTGGGCTAAATTACGAAATCGTTTCAGCGATGTCCGGCGCCATGGGTGGGTCTAAGAGTGAAGAATTTTTGGCAACTTGTGAAAGTGGCGAAGATACTTACGTAAAGTGTCCCAAGTGTGGGCTTGCTGCAAATGTTGAAGCGATTACCACGCGCGTCCCAAATGAAATCGATGCAACAGCAACACCAGCCGCGCATGTGGAAGATACACCTGACACCCCAACCATTGCTTCGCTCGTAGACATTTCAAATAACAGAGCCGAACTTAGGCGAGCAGATCGCGACTGGAACGCAAGTGACACACTTAAGAATGTTGTCGTTATGCAGGTGTCACTTGATGGCAAACGCGAACCTTTGATTATTGGCTTGCCGGGTGATCGCGAAGTTGATTTAAAGCGCGTGGAAGCCGCTGTTCATCCAGTTTCGATTGAACCTTTTGAAGAAGAAGATTTCAAAAGGTATCCTTCACTGGTCAAGGGTTACATTGGGCCGCAGGTACTGGGTTTAGCTTCGTCATCTGGAATCAAATATTTAGTTGATCCACGAGTTGTTGCAGGATCACGTTGGATTACCGGCGCAAATGTTCGTGGCAATCACGTTTATGACTTAGTCGCAGGGCGTGATTTCTCATGGGATGGCGTGATTGAAGCAGCAGAAGTACGACAAGGTGATGGTTGCTCCAATTGCGAGAGTGAAGTGATCATTGCACGTGGCATTGAAATCGGACACATATTTCAGTTGGGTCGCAAATACGCACAGACGCTTGACCTCAAAGTGCTGGATGAAAACGGTGAGTTAGTAACGGTAGCCATGGGTTCCTATGGAATTGGAGTTTCTCGCGCAGTAGCAACGATTGCTGAGCAATCACACGATGAAAAGGGTCTCATTTGGCCGCGTGAAGTTTCTCCGGCCGACATTCACATCATTGCAACTGGCAAAGAAGACGAGCCATTTGATGTTGCTGCAAGAGTTTCTGAGGAACTGGAAAAACTTGGAGTGCGAGTTTTATTTGATGATCGCAGGGGAGTGTCTCCTGGCGTTAAATTTAATGACTCCGAACTATTAGGAGTCCCAACGATTGCTGTTGTTGGCCGGGGGCTAGCTGATGGCGTTATCGAACTTCGAGATCGCAAAACTGGGGAGCAAACCCAAGTTCCGGTTAATGATTTTGTCGCAAGTGTTGTGGCGCTGGTAACGAACTAACACCGTGGCTATCAAGGCAGTAATTTTTGATTGGGGAGGAACTCTAACTCCATGGCACAACGTTGACTTATTACAGCTGTGGTTGGGTTATGCAACTATTTATGATCCAATAAACGCCGATTCGCTGGCTGAAAAGCTAAACCTAGGTGAAGCATCGCGTTGGCTTCGACAATTTGATACCGATGGCGAGGTCGGCACGGGTGTGCTGGATGAACTCTTTCACGAAGCAGGTGTTGATACTTCTTCGGCCACGCATTACAAGGCATTAGAAAATTATTTCACTGGCTGGAACCCACACACTTATACCGATCCTGATGCAACGCAGTTACTTGAAGCACTTCGTGGATACGGCATCAAGACTGCTGTTCTTTCAAATACCATGTGGCCGCGGGCCCAACATGAATCAGTTCTCGAGCGCGATGGGATCATGCACTTATTTGATTACATGTTGTTCACGAGCGAGTCACCAACGGGAAAGCCGCATCGAAGTGTGTTTGCAGATGTGTTGTACAACCTTGATGTAACAGCGCAAGAGACAGCCTTCGTTGGAGATCGATTATTCGATGACATCCATGGAGCGCAGTCAGTAGGAATGCGAGGTATCTGGATCCCACATTCCAATATCCCGGCGTCGCAATCTACTGATCTAGGAATCACGCCTGCAGCAACCGTGCAAAAACTTGGCGAAGTTCTCGATGTTGTTATCAATTGGAATAACCAAGAGTCATGACTTCGCTTCTAGCTGAGATAACCATGTGGACGCTGATCTTTTGCGTGGCCGCAGCTTTCATCGCCGGCTTTGTCGATGCTGTTGCAGGTGGTGGCGGGCTAATTCAATTACCCGTCTTACTCTGGTCATTCCCGACTGCGCCACTGGCAAGTGTCCTTGGCACCAACAAGGCAGTATCGGTAGTTGGTACCAGCGCTGCCGCAATTACCTATCGAAAAAAGATTGCGATCAATTCCAAAGTACTTCTTCCAATGATGGCCACTGCTTTTGCAGGCTCAGTATTGGGCGCAATTTTGGCCACCAGAGTAGAACGGGCCTGGTTTGAACCCATAATTTTGACAATACTTATTGGTGTTGGACTTGTGACAATTTTCCGACCTGAATTTGGTAAACCACAATTACAAGTGCGCAGTCCGTCGCCAGTTCTTGCACCACTACTCGGATTAGGTATCGGTTTTTATGATGGCCTAATTGGTCCCGGTACTGGAATGTTTCTTGTGTTTGGATTAGTTGCTTTGCTTAAAGATAGTTTTCTGAGTGCGTCTGCACTTGCAAAGTTTGTAAATGTTTCCACCAACTTGGCTGCGCTTGTCATATTCATCCCTGGTGGCTACGTGATGTGGTTGGTAGCGGCGCTAATGGCGCCGGCGAATTTGCTCGGAGGTTTCATTGGGGCGCGGACTGCACTTACTCGGGGAAGTGTTTTCGTTCGAATAATTTTCTTGGTAATGCTTGGTGTTTTAATTACCCGCCTGGTTGCAACCATTTAATTTTTAGGCTGAACTAAAGGCCTTAATAACGCCAGACCATTTGAACGAACTCAGGGCACAGGTTTGTAAGAATTTAGACTCTGATCTTGAAGCAGCCTTTGGTAGGTAACTAAGCGCAGTTGCCCAATGCGCACATGCGCGTTCCTCAAGCAAGGCTGCAGCAACTTTTGCCGATACATCATCTTTTACAGGTGCAGGAAGTTCATACGCGGCGCGAGCTGGGGCGGGTGTGATGCCAAGTTTCACGCAGAGTTCGATAAGTTGATCGCGCTTGATTCGGTAACGCGCGATGGCATCAAGTGCGTTCTCTGATTGGGTTAACTGCGCAGCAACCACACCATAGGCATAAATGGCACCATGGCAACTTGAAACTAAATCCTGAAGTGCTGACTCGGTATCTATTACTGGAGGAATGGTCATGCTGCTGTCGCATTCAAGAACGCATGATGCATGATCTCTGAACCCGCAATTAAACCTAAAGTTCGAGATAGCTCTGGGTTAACTCCAGAGCAAGCAAACTCCAGGTGTTTTGTTGAAAATGCAGAACACTGTGCCGAGATTCTGGACAAGGTCAATAATCCCTCTAGCGTTGCACTCGCATCGGACTGCGGTACGGCAAGTAGCGCAAACTTAGTTAACGCTTCGATGTGAAGTTCGTTGTGCTCGATCACTATTTTCAATGGGGAAGCATAAATTGGATAAGACGCGGCAACTGAATTTGCCGCGAGGATGAACTTGGATTTTTCGGCAATGATCGCTTGGATCCCGGCTTCTTCGGCGGAAACTTCTGGTTCGACGCGGACATTTCCACATGATGCAATGAGTAATGCAGAGCCACCTATGAGCGCAATAAACGCGCGCCTTGGTAGGTCAATTTGAAAACTACTCACATAAGTATTGTTCATGCTCACTGCCAGGAAATTGGGATTTCTCGAACGATAACTTTAGGTATGTCTTTTGAGTTGCGTTCACGCTAACATCGAATTACAACTGCTCGACCAAATTGAAAAGGCTTAAAAATGGTGACTGCCAGCGAACTCATCGAACAACTGACTCCTGTTGTGAATACCTTTTCCTTGGATCTAGATGATGTAACAATTTCTAAGTCTGGAAACCAACGTGTTGTAGATGTCACAGTTGATGGTGATTCTGGGGTGAACCTAGATGAAGTTGCGGCGGTATCACGAGCGATTTCTGAATTTCTTGATGCTAGTGACGTCATGGGTGAGGCGCCTTATTTACTTGAAGTGGGCACTCGAGGAGTCAGCTCTCCTTTAACTAAGCCAGTTCATTGGGCACGAAACATTGGCCGATTAGTAAATGTTGCAGGCGATGCGATCAACGCAATTGGGCGAATCACTGAATTCGAAAACCCCAACGTCACGCTATTGGTGGATGGAAAGTCTCGTGTCGTAAACATAAATGAAGTTTCAAGAGCGCACGTAGAAGTTGAGTTTAAGAAGATGCCCAAAGAATCCAATGCTTCAGACTCTGACGAGTCTGATAGTTCAGCGCAAGAAATGGATTAGGACGTAGTGACATGGACATCGACATTTCTGCTCTAAAAAATTTAACAACGGAGCGTGGCTTAGCACTTGATTACGTAGTTGAATCCATTGAGCAAGCGCTTCTTGTTGCATACTTACATTCAACGGGAGCACATGAAAGTGCTCGAGTTGAACTTGATCGAACCAACGGCCACGTTGTTGTGACTGCAGATGAACTTGATGATGATGGAAACAAGATAGGCGAGTTTGACGCCACCCCCGCTGGTTTTGGACGCGTTGCTGCCTCACTCGCTCGCGGTGTAATAGCGCAACGCCTCAAGGCTGCCGATGATGATGCCACGGTGATCGAATTTCAAGCACGAGAAGGCGACATTGTCTCTGGAGTAATTCAGCAAGGTAGCGATCGACAACTTGTATTTGTGAATTTAGGAAAAGTTGAAGGCGTGTTGCCTCCAGAGGAGAGCGTGCCGGGTGAGGATTACTCGCATGGCACCAGAATTCGTTGTTATGTAGTCGCCGTAAAAATGGGTCCCAAGGGGCCGGTCATTACGCTTTCGCGGAGCCACCCGAAATTGGTTGAAGAATTATTTAAATTTGAAGTACCAGAGATTGCCGATGGCACGGTAGTTATTGAAGGCCTAGCTCGAGAAGCTGGGCATAGATCTAAACTTGCCGTCTCAACAAAATCTCCAAGCGTTAATCCCAAAGGTGCTTGTATCGGCCCACTAGGCGGGCGCGTTCGGGCAGTAATGAGTGAACTTGGTGGCGAAAAAATTGACATTGTGGATTACAGCGACGACTTAGCAGAGTACGTAAAGCACGCTTTATCACCGGCAAAAGTTATTTCAGCAACGCTAATTGATGCCGAAAATCGAATCGTTCGAGTGGTTGTCCCCGATTTTCAGTTAAGTCTGGCAATTGGTCGCGAAGGTCAAAACGCCCGCCTAGCCGCTCGCTTAACTGGGGCCAAAATCGACATCAAATCTGATTCAGTTGCAACAGAGTAATTACTAAAACCCATTGTTTTCAAGGTTCTCTAAATTGGGCTAGACTTGGCAAGGCATTTGGCAGCAAACTTCTCGAAAAACCGAGAGTTACTCTTAATGTCTACAAGTTAGCCTTAACTGACTAACTTTAAATATCCGCAACTACCGCTGAAAACGGGAGTAACAATGTCAAACGCCAAGTTCGCGCTGAACTTACTAATGCAATCAAGGTCTGCGTCTTAATTATGCACGTCGAGAACAATTGCAAATTAAGTTTTAGCGCAACAAAGCACGAAGCCCAAAGTTTGGGTTTCAAGAATAAGAGCGCTCAGAAATGAGTGCGAAAAAACAAGAGAAGGTTCGAACCGACTAAATAGTCCTCGGGCCAGACTGGAGAATCGTGTCCAAGGTCCGAGTTTATGAACTTGCAAAGGCGCTAGGCGTCGAGAGCAAAGATATAATTTCAAAGCTTGAAGAAGTCGGCGAGTACGTCAAGTCTGCTTCCTCGACGGTTGAAGCTCCAGTTATTCGCAGATTGCATGACAAGTTCCCAGAATTAAAAGAAGCGGCCGCAAACGCTCCAGCCCCGGCGAAAAAAGTAGCAGCGAAAAAAGTAGCAGCGCTGGTTTCGCCTGCAAATGATTTTGAATCAACACCAACACCGCCAGCAGTAATTGATCAAGCTGGCGCGTTTGCGCAGCCTGCCGATACTGCGCAAACGCAGGTGCCACAAACTCCAGGCGCGACAAGTTCCCCTGCAGTTCCTGGCGCTTCTCCCGGTCCAAGACCTGGTGGTCCTCGACCAGGCAACAATCCATTCACTTCTGCGCCGCGGCCCCCGCGCGCAGGTAACAATCCATTTTCTTCAGGTGGCGCTGGACCAAGACCAGGTGGCAGCGTAACTGGCGCACCTCGACCAGCAGGTGCTCGTCCAGGTGGTCCAGGTCGACCAGCGGGAGATCGCGGCGAACGTCCAGGTGGATTTGGCGGACCAAGACCAGGTGGCCCAGGTGGAGCGGGCGCAAGACCAGGTGGCTTTGGCGGACCTCGCCCAGCGGGAGATCGTCCCGGTGGATTTGGTGGTGCGCGTCCAGGTGGCCCAGGTGCTGGCGGATTTGCTGGCGCAGGAGCGCCGGGAGCAGCGGGCGCACCAGGTGCTCGTCCAGGTGGTCGTGCGAATGCACCAGGTGGTCGCGGAAATGCGGCAGGAGCTTTTGGTAAATCAGGTGGCAGGCCATCAAAGGGTCGCAAGTCAAAGCGCGCAAAGCGTCAAGAGTACGACAACATGATGGCGCCAGTTACTGGCGGATCCGCAGTTGCAATGGGCCGCGGCGATGTACTTCGATTAGCTCGCGGTTGTTCGCTCAGTGATTTCGCAGACAAGATAAATGCTGAACCAGCCTCACTTGTCCAGATTCTTTTCAAGATGGGCGAAATGGTTACCGCAACTCAATCGGTAAATGAGGAGACACTACAACTTCTTGGCGCCGAACTTAATTACGAAATCCAAATCATTTCACCAGAAGATGAAGACCGTGAGCTTTTGGAATCTTACGATCTTGAGTTTGGTAATGAAGGTGACGATGAAGACTTAGTAATTCGGCCGCCAGTTGTTACCGTCATGGGTCACGTTGATCATGGTAAGACGCGATTACTTGATGCGATTCGCCAGACAAACGTAATTGAGCGTGAAGCAGGTGGTATCACCCAACACATCGGTGCTTACCAGATTCATCACACCCATGATGGTGTTGAGCGCGCAATCACATTTATTGATACTCCGGGACACGAGGCCTTTACAGCTATGCGTGCACGTGGAGCTCAAGTAACTGACATTGCCGTCTTGGTAGTTGCTGCCGACGATGGTGTTAAGCCACAAACTATCGAAGCGCTAAACCATGCTCAGGCTGCCGGCGTTCCAATTGTTGTAGCTGTTAACAAAATTGATAAAGAAGGCGCTGATCCAACCAAGGTTCGCGGTCAGTTAACGGAATACGGTCTAGTTCCAGAAGAGTATGGTGGCGACACGATCTTTGTTGATGTATCTGCAAAATCAAATCTAAACATCACAGAATTAATTGATTCAATTCTGCTTACTGCTGATGCGGGTCTAGATCTTCGCGCTAATCCTGTGCAAGACGCACAAGGTGTTGCCATTGAAGCTAATCTCGACCGTGGTCGTGGACCTGTTGCCACTGTATTGGTGCAACGTGGAACACTTCGTCCGGGAGATTCCATCGTTGTGGGCGATGCATTTGGTCGCGTTCGCGCCATGATGGATGAAAATGGTGAAGTTGTAAAGGAGGCTGGTCCTGCTCGCGCAGTTCAAGTTTTGGGTCTCACCTCAGTACCAAGTGCTGGCGATAGTTTCTTAGTTGTTGCGGAAGATCGCATTGCTCGTCAGATTGCGCAATCACGCGGCACTCGAGAACGAAATGCTGAACTTGCTGCGCGCCGTGGTCGTCACACTCTCGAAGATGTCCTTAAGGCATTGGAAAAGGGTGAAGTTGTTGAACTCAAGATCATCATCAAGGGCGACGTATCTGGTTCCGTGGAAGCACTTGAAGATGCATTACTAAATATCGATGTTGACGACGAGAACGTAATTTTGCGTGTCATCCACCGCGGTGTTGGTGCGATTACTGAAAATGACGTATCGCTTGCAGCGGCTTCAGATGCAATGATCATTGGCTTCAATGTTCGACCAGAAGGCAAGTCACGCGATTTAGCTGATCGAGAGAATGTTGAGATTCGTTACTACAACGTCATTTACGGCGTAATTGATGACATTGAATCGGCGCTAAAGGGCATGCGTAAAGCTGAGTACGAAGAGGCTGAACTTGGTTCAGCGGAAGTTCGCGACGTATTCCGCTCCAGCAAGTTTGGAAATATCGCTGGTTGCATAGTTCTCAATGGTGAAATTAAGCGCAAGGCAAAGGCCAGATTGGTTCGTGATGGCGCTGTTGTGCAAGCAGACCTTTCGATCGATACATTGCGTCGATTTAAGGATGATGCGACAGAAGTGCGCGAGGGATTTGAGTGCGGTATCGGACTTGGATCATTCAATGACATCAAGGTTGGCGACATCATCGAAACATTCGAGATGCGCGAGATAGTTCGCACTTAATACTGCGTTCTATTTTTGGTATCAGTAATTTTTGTTTAACGGGTTAAGGAGTTCAAGATGGCAGACGCAGCGAGAGCACGAAAACTTGGCGAACGCTTTCAAGAGATAGTTGCTGAAACTATTGAACTTAAAGTCAAAGACCCGCGACTTGGTTTTGTAACAGTGACAAGTGTCAGGGTATCGCCAGACCTAAGGGAGGCAACTGTCTTTTACACGGTGTTTGGTGATGAAACTGAAGCACTGGATTCAGCGGCTGCGTTATATTCCAGCAGGGGACTAGTTCGCAGCGAAATAGGTAAACGAACTGGAATTAAGTTCACTCCAACCGTTGAATTCATTCGAGATGCGTTACCGGAGAATGTCCGAGTAATTGACGACTTACTTCAAGAAGCAGCTCTTGCGGATAAGGCAGTTGCCGAGCAGGCAGCAAAAGCCAGGTACTCCGGCGATGCCGACCCATACAAAACGACCGACACGGCAGCCAAGTAACTTCCGTGTCTAATTTCGTCACACAACCTGAGTGGGATAAAGCGCTTGCTGCTGTTTCAAGTTGCTCTAGCGTTCTACTTTTGGCCCATGTAACTCCAGATGCTGACGCGCTAGGGTCAGCGCTAGGTCTTGGATTGGCCTTGCAATCTCTTGGCAAGAAAGTTCAAGTTTCAGTCGGCGAAGAAAATTTTGAGATTCCAAGTTCCTTAAGTTTCTTGCCAGGTGCGCAACTGATTCGCGCACCAGAGGTATTGGAAAAAACGGACTTAGTGATTTCCTGCGACGTGTCATCCGTAGCAAGATTGGGTACTGCTCTAGAAATACTGCAAGCTGCTGAAGTGTCAATTGCCATTGATCATCACCCATCCTTTACCGGATTTGGAACAATCCACTTGGTTGATCCTGGCGCGGCCGCAACAGCAGAACTTGTACTGGAATTTATTGATCGACTAGAAGTTTCACTTACCACTGAAATGGCCGGTGCAATTTTTGCTGGGTTAACTACTGATACTGGTTCATTTAAGTTTTCATCGACCACTTCTCATACTTTGCGGACAGCAGCTCGGTTAGTTGATACCGGCATTGATAATTCCACTCTCTCAAGACTGTTGTTTGATGACGAACCTTTGGCAGCGCTAGTCATGATGGGCGATGCGATAAGTAAGGCCAAGCTCCTACCTGATGCAGCAAATGGCGCTGGACTTGTTTACACCTCAGTATCACTTGAGCAACGTAACGCGCTGCCAGAACTTGCCGCCGAACGAGTTATCGAAGCTTTGCGCCGAACTTCGGAAGCTGAAGTTTCCGTGGTTTTTAAACAGGCAGATGATGGGCATTGGAGCGCTTCACTGCGAAGTAAAACATCCGTCGATGTGGGCGCCGTTGCTTTGGCTATGGGTGGTGGCGGACATAAATATGCAGCTGGCTATAGCTCCACTTTGGATCTTGCTGAATCGATTGAATTACTTATTGCCAAACTTGCTAACACAGCAATTTAAGCGAAAAGTTTATGACGATTGAAGGCATAGTCCTTATTGATAAGCCAAGTGGGCCCACTTCACATGATGTTGTTGCAAAAATGCGCAAACTTTTCAACACGCGCAAAGTCGGGCATGCTGGAACTTTAGACCCAATGGCAACGGGCATGTTAGTAATTGGCGTTGGAAGAGCGACTCGATTACTTGGTTATTTCACGGCGCATGAAAAAGAATATCTCGGCACGGTGTGCTTAGGCATTACAACTACAACTGATGATGGCCAAGGTGAAATCCTGAAGGTCGCTTCAACCGCGCAACTCACTCCGTCATTGATTTTGGAGACCATTCGAGAGTTTCGTGGCCCAATAATGCAGCAACCAAGCGCAGTTAGTGCGATAAAGATTGATGGGAAGCGGGCTTATGCCCGAGTACGTGATGGCGAAGATGTAGTTATCCCGCCGCGTAGCGTAGTTATTCATGATTTGGAAATTATCGACATAGTTCGAAACGAAGAGGCTGATACGTTCGAAGTCGAGTTACGAGTTGTGTGTAGCGCTGGAACTTACATTCGAGCATTAGCCCGGGACATTGGCAGCAATCTTGGAGTAGGCGGACACTTAACAGCGCTGCGCCGAACCCGTTCTGGCGTCTTTGACACCATGACCCCAATGACACAACTACAAGAGAATCCAAAGTATTTGGATTTATCTGACACCATTCGAAAAGCGTTTCCGGTGGTAACTCTGAGTTTGGAAGATTCAAGTAAGGCCCGAAACGGCGTTCGGCTGCCAACTCCAATTGATGTTGAATCTGGAAATGTCGGGGTGTTTGATTCTGCTGGGATTGCAATCGGCATCTTTGACAATTCAGACTCGGAACTTAAACCCTTGGTAGTATTTTCATCAAATGAAAACTTCTAATATTCCAGTCGTTGTGACCATCGGTGTTTTCGATGGTGTGCACGCAGGACATAGGCAAGTCCTTGGAATTGCAAAGAGTATTGCAACTAGTATCAGCGGCAAGTTGACGGCGCTTACTTTTGATCCGCCACCAAAAGCCTTTTTACACCCCCAGTCTTTTAAAGGACTGTTGATGCTGCCTGATCGAAAGTCGATCTTACTTACTGCAAATGGTGTTGATCAGGTTGAGACTCTTAAGTTCACCGATGAAATGGCGCACATGTCGAGTGAGGAATTTGTCGAAGAAATTTTAGTGAACAGGTTAACCGCACACGTAGTAATCGTTGGAAGAAATTTCAGGTTCGGCTACAAAGCAAGTGGCACAGTTGAAACTTTGCAAGAGCTGTCGAAGAAATTTGGTTTTGAAGTTCGTATTGTCGATTTAGTGGGGGACTCAAGCGCTTGGTCATCTACTCGAATTCGTGGCGCAATTTCCAGCGGCAACGTAGAACATGCGCGCGAACTCTTAGGGCGGGCACATAGAGTTTCGGGCGAAGTAGTGCATGGCGATCATCGCGGTCGAGAAATTGGATATCCAACTGCGAACATTGACGTGCGTGGTGGGTTATTGCTTCCCTCTGATGGCGTTTACTCTGGATTTCTCTGGATTGCGGGAGTACCTCATGACAGCGCTATCAGCGTTGGAACTAACCCGACTTTTGACGATGTAACTACGCGGCGCGTGGAAGCGTATGTAATTGGAAGAAATAATCTCGAACTTTATGGGCAAAATGTGGACTTGGATTTTGTGACACATATTCGAGACATGGTGAGTTTCTCTGGAATTCTAGAGCTGATAGCAGCAATGGCTAATGACGTAGAGACCGCCGAAGCAGATTTGCGCGAATACCGCGCTTCGAGCGCCTCGTAGGCCAAAACTGCTGGATTTCGCCATAATCCAATTGGCTGTTACCCTTTAGGCAAGACGAATGCGGGGCGGGCGCCCCATATCTCGTGTCACATTTAACGATCTTTGGATCATCACGCGCCCGAGAGGAAAAAATATATGCCATTGGAATCTGCAGTAAAGCAGGCCATCATCGCAGAACACGGCACAAAGCCAGGCGATACCGGAAGCCCAGAAGTCCAAATTGCTTTGATGACTCAGCGCATCAACGATTTAACAGGACATTTAAGAAACCACAAACATGATCACCACAGCCGTCGCGGATTGCTTCTGCTTGTTGGACAACGTCGTCGTCTACTTGATTACTTAACCAAGACAGACATCAATCGATACCGTGCGATTATCGAAAAGCTCGGTATCCGCAGATAGTTTTCGTGCGCTTTTCAAAAATGAAAAGTGAGCTGTCTCGACTAATAATTGATTTCGGTCAAAGTAGTGGATTCGGCAAGCACAAAGCAAGACTCGCTAATTAGCGAAAACCGCGGATAACACGCACCTTCAAACTGTTTGGTCGGTCCTCGGTAGTGAAGTTCGGCTCACTGAGCCGCGCTTCTCGATCGAAGATCGACATGTGATTTGAATGCAATTCACTCGTGCGAAGTGCAGTGTTATCCCTTTATGAAGAGGGAGGTTACCCATGGAGGGAACCGAAGTACAGTCAAGCGTTGCTGTGATTGACAATGGGTCATTCGGAAAGCGCACAATAAAGTTCGAAACCGGTCGTCTGGCACGCCAGGCAAATGGAACAGCGTCAGTTTATTTAGATGACGAAACGATGTTGCTTTCTGCAACAACTGCTGGAAAGTCACCAAAAGATCAATTTGATTTCTTCCCACTAACCGTGGATGTCGAAGAGCGAATGTACGCTGCTGGACGCATTCCGGGATCATTTTTCCGTCGTGAAGGTCGACCAACAGAAGATGCAATTCTTACGTGTCGACTAATTGACCGTCCATTACGTCCTTCATTTGTTAAAGGACTTCGCAATGAAGTTCAGGTTGTAGTGACAGTAATGGCACTTAACCCAGATGAACTTTACGACGTGATTGCTATCAATGCATCATCAATGTCTACGCAACTTGCAGGCTTACCATTCTCTGGTCCAATTGGTGGCGTACGCGTTGCACTAATTAATGGACAGTGGGTGGCATTCCCAACTCACTCGCAACTTGAAGACGCAGTCTTTGACATGGTTGTAGCGGGACGTGTTGTTGATAACGATGTTGCAATCATGATGGTGGAAGCCGAAGCAACCGTAAACACAATCGCATTAATCAAGAGTGGCGCAAAGGCACCTTCGGAAGACATTGTTTCGGAAGGCCTTGAGGCTGCTAAGCCTTTCATCGCAGAGTTATGCCGCGCACAGTCAGCACTTGCAGCCGTTGCTGCCAAGCCAACAGGGGACTTCCCAGTTTTCTTGGAGTACGAAGCAGATGTATTTGCGGCTGTTGAAAAAGCAGTTACTGATGAACTTGCCAAAGCTTTGACTATTGCGGGCAAGCAAGATCGCGAAACTGAACTAGATCGAGTCAAGGATTTAACCATCGAACGTGTTGGTGGAGATTTCCAGGGTCGGGAAAAAGAAGTAAGCGCAGCACTTCGCTCACTAACTAAGAAATTAGTTCGTAAGCGCGTCATCAAGGACAAAGTTCGAATCGATGGCCGGGGCCTTCGTGACATTAGATCATTGTCAGCAGAAGTAGATGTGATTCCTCGAGTTCATGGTTCTGCGCTTTTTGAGCGTGGCGAAACTCAGATTCTAGGTATTACAACTTTGAACATGATGAAGATGGAACAGCAGTTGGACACATTGTCGCCAGTAACGCGCAAGCATTACATGCACAATTACAACTTTCCGCCTTACTCAGTTGGTGAAACTGGTCGTGTTGGAAGCCCTAAGCGTCGCGAAATCGGTCACGGTGCACTAGCGGAACGCGCACTTGTTCCAGTGCTGCCTACAAAGCAGGATTTCCCTTACGCGATTCGTCAGGTATCGGAAGCTCTGGGTTCAAATGGTTCCACTTCAATGGGTTCTGTCTGCGCTTCAACACTTTCGCTTTTAAACGCAGGCGTTCCGCTTCAGGCACCAGTTGCCGGTATTGCAATGGGACTTATCTCCGATGAAATCGATGGCAAAACTGAATATGTTGCACTTACCGACATTCTTGGCGCCGAAGATGCATTTGGTGACATGGACTTCAAGGTTGCAGGTACTAAGGATTTCATTACTGCGTTGCAACTAGACACCAAGCTTGATGGAATTCCAGCATCGGTTCTTGCAGATGCACTTACTCAAGCGCGCGAAGCTCGACTTGCAATCTTGGACGTCATGCTCGAAGCAATTGATGTTCCAGATGAAATGTCACCATTCGCACCGCGCATCATCACAGTTATGATTCCGATCGACAAGATTGGCGAAGTAATTGGGCCAAAGGGAAAGATCATTAACCAGATTCAAGAAGAAACTGGTGCAGATATTTCCATCGGAGACGACGGCACGGTTTACATTGGCGCAACTAACGGTGAAGCAGCAGAAGCAGCTCGCACCCAGGTGAACGCTATTGCAAATCCAACAATGCCTGAGATTGGCGAGCGCTACATGGGAACCGTTGTTAAGACAACTAATTTCGGTGCCTTCGTATCTCTATCACCAGGTAAAGACGGTCTGCTTCACATCAGCCAGCTACGCAAACTTTCGGGTGGCAAGCGTGTTGAGAATGTAGAAGACGTATTGAAAACTGGCGATAAGGTTCACGTCGAAATCGCAGAGATCGATCCACGTGGCAAGTTATCACTTGTTCCTGTAGTTGAAGGTTCAGATGATAGTTCTGCTGACGCTGGAGACGACGACTAAAGCGTGACCTCACGAAATTCCGCAGTGGTCCTTGGGCATGAACAACGCCCAGGGACCACTCGCACATTATTAACTGCCGAACAAGGCGGACTCGTAAAGCGCACGGTACTTCCCGGTGGCCTGCGAATTATTACTGAGCAAATGCCATCAGTTCGTTCTGCTGCTATTGGCATCTGGGTAAATGTAGGTTCGCGTGACGAAGTTGCATCCCAGACTGGATCTGCGCATTACTTGGAGCATTTGTTATTTAAAGGCACCAAGAATAGAAGTGCCTTAGACATTTCCTCAACCATCGATGCAGTCGGTGGGGAAATGAACGCTTTCACATCCAAAGAAGTAACTTGCTTTTACACTCGCGTGCTCGATACCAGTGTGCCCGAAGCAATTGAAGTTTTAGTGGACATGATTACTTCGGCGACTATCACGACCGTCGACGTTGATCAGGAGCGCCAGGTTGTACTTGAAGAAATTGCGATGCGAGATGATGACCCAGCTGACATTGTTCACGAACAATTTTCGCGAGCACTTTATGGTGATGCACCGCTAGGAAGGTCCATCCTGGGTACCGTTGAGAACATCTCATCTCTTTCTCGCAGATCAATACATGGTTTTTACCGCAAGTACTACACCCCAGATCGTCTAGTAATTGCAGTCGCAGGAAATATTGATCATGCCTCGATTGTTAAGCAATTTCGAAAGGCATTTAATCTTGGTGGCTTCGATTTAGCTGGTGAAGAAACACCTTACGTACCTCCAAAAGTAAAAACTAAAGTTTCACACAGTGGTGGATTTGTTAAATTTGTTAAGACCACTGAGCAAGCAAATTTGGTCATCGGTGTCCCAGGGTTAGATCGAGCAGATGAACGGCGCTACATCCAATCCGTATTCAATGCAGCACTTGGCGGCGGCATGTCTAGTCGGCTGTTTCAAGAAGTACGCGAAAAGCGTGGACTTGTTTATACGGTCTATTCATTTGGACAACAATTCCAGGATGCGGGTATGTCTGGGGTTTACGCAGGCTGTAGTCCCAAGAACTTAGAACAAGTTACTCAAGTGATTACGGATGTGTTGGACGAAGTGGCCCTTAATGGGATAACAAAAGCGGAGTTAGCTAAAGCCAAAGGCCAAGTCAGTGGGGGAATGGTCTTAGGACTGGAAGACACTTCTTCTCGAATGAGCCGGATTGCTCGCTCAGAAATGAATAATGGTTATGTCCCTTCGGTATCTGAGGTGTTAGAGCGCATCTCGGCAGTTACGCTAGAAGAGGTACACGCACTTGCGCACCACTTATGGTCGCAGGAACGCCTAACCGCAGTAGTTGGACCGGAGTAAATCATGACAAGCATTCGTGTCGGCGTTCTTGGCGCAAGCGGTCGTATGGGCGCAGCAGTCTGTCAAGCAATTACGGCTTCTGCTGATTGTGAATTAGTCGCCGCGCTTGACTTGGCTGATGATTTAGCTCAACTCGTTAATAACAAAGCTCAAGTCGTGGTTGATTTCACGACTCCAGATGCTGTTATGGGGAATCTAGATTTCCTTGCAAAAAATAATATTCATGCCGTTGTTGGAACAACTGGCTTTGATGCTGCGCGCTTGGAAAAAGTAAATGAATTATTTAAGCAAGGCAAGGCAAACGTTATTATCGCGCCAAATTTTGGACTTGCGGCTGTGCTGATGATGCAATTTGCACAATTAGCTGCTCCGTATTTTGAAAGTGCTGAGATAATTGAACTGCATCATCCACGTAAAGCTGATGCACCAAGTGGCACAGCAAAGCGAACTGCTGAACTAATTGCGCAAGCAAGAACTGGATTGCCTCCAATGCCAGATGCCTCAACTGAAGTTGTTTCGGGTGCCCGGGGCGCAAGTATTTCTGGAATTCCCGTTCACAGCATTCGACTACAGGGTGTAGTTGCACATCAAGAAGTTTTATTTGGTGGT
>JBDNJO010000019.1:0-5658 GCA_041687715.1 Candidatus Nanopelagicales bacterium | reverse complement strand
GCAACAACTATGTCGGCGCGCTTGATATGAGCAGCCATATCTTGCGTTCCGGTGTGGCAAAGTGTGACGGTTGCATTCTCACTTCGGCGCGTGAGAAGTAGTCCAAGTGGACGACCAACAGTTACGCCGCGACCAATAATGCAAACCTCAGCGCCATCAAGATTCACATCGTAGGCGCGAAGTAATTCCACGATGCCACGAGGTGTGCAGGGTAGGGGAGCAGGTTCGCCGAGAACAAGTCGACCTAAGTTTGTTGGGTGTAGTCCGTCTGCATCTTTTGCAGGATCCATCGCTTCCAGCGCCGCATTTGCATCCAGACCTTTTGGTAATGGCAGCTGCACGATGTATCCAGTACATGCTGGGTCAGCATTTAGTCGTGCGATTGCCGCAAGCACATCTTGCTGAGTCGCAGTTGCTGGCAAATCTTCTCGAACAGATGTGATGCCCACTTCATAACAATCTTTATGCTTGCCACCAACGTAGGAGTGAGAGCCTGGATCATCACCAATCAAAATGGTGCCAAGGCCAGGGAAAACCCCTTTCGCATTAAGCGCGGAGACTCGTGTTGCTAATCCAGCCTTGACCTTGGCCGCAGTGGCTTTTCCATCAAGAATGACAGCAGTCATTAGGCTCACATTTCAGTTAGAGGTTGATACCTAAATTTACAGGTATTCAATGGCTGCATCAGACAGCGCAGTCCAAAGGTGCTTTGCAAAGGAAGATCGCGGAAAAATAATGAAGCAATCTGCGCAGCAGTGCCACAAGATAACTGGTGCCTTTGCAAGCAGGCCTTGGCTACAGGAGTCAATTGGAAAGTGCGCTTCCCGTAAATCCTGTTCCCAGTAGTGAGACAACACGTCTTTAGCACTTGGACCATAGACTTCGATTTTTGTGCGCTGCGAACTCACATCAACGAGTGAGATGTGATGAGTGTCTGCAACTGGCGCCAACAATGCTTGGATATCAGCGGTACCTGTTAAGTACCACCAATCAGGGCCAAGTGCGAGTGCGCTTACGCCACCTGCTGCTGGAGAACTGCCATCAACAATGCAGTCAGCATTATTGCGAACAACTCTGCCAACAGTTTCGCTAAGGCTTAGACCAACGGCAGTATTAGCTGCAGCAAATGCTGGAGTTCCAGGAGTCACGCGTAAGTCAAAGCCAGGAGTAAAAGGTACTTCCTGAATTAGAACTGCCTTATCAAGGCCACCAACTTCAAGGCCATTTAACGGACTCTTTGCGATATCAAGATTAACCATCACGACGGGCGTTCTCCTTATCAACAAATACCGAATCAGTAATGATGCCAGTAACAACTCGACCAGCCATTGGGACTGCAATCTTTTCGCCCTTGCGTGCCAAGCCGTTTGCAACAAGAGCTAGCGCAAAGGATCGACCGAGTGCAGCGGAAGCATAAGAACTTGTTACATAACCAATGTGCGCTACTGGTGGTGGCGTTTTTTCATCTGAGCCCGCAACTAGGTAAGCACCTTCTGGAATTACAAATGAACCGTCATCAGGCAAAATTCCAACTAATTGATGTCGGCCTTCCCGTGAAGTATCCACTCGAGCAAAGGAACGCTTGCCAATGAAGTCTTCCTTCTTCTTGGACACGATCCAGTCCATGTCAAGATCTTGTGGCGTCTGAGTTCCATCAGTTTCCTGACCAACAATTACGAAGCCTTTTTCGGCGCGAAGCACGTGCATGGACTCAGTTCCGTAAGGAGTGATGTTTAGGTCTGCGCCTTGCGACATAACTTTTTCCCAGATGTGCAGTCCAAAAGAACCTGGCACGTTAATTTCATAAGCTAACTCGCCCGAGAAGGAAATTCGAGCGATCCGAGCTGGAACTCCAGCGACATCTGCATATTTATTTTCCATGAATGCAAAAGCCTCATTCGAAACATCCAGATCTGGAGCTAAGCGAGACATTAGTTCACGACTCTTTGGGCCAACAATTGCGACTGTCGAAATCTGTTCTGTGACTGAAGTGCAGAAAACTTCTAAGTCAGTCCATTCTGTTTGCAACCACTCTTCAAGCCAATCTAAAACTTTCGCAGCCCCACCAGTTGTTGTAGTCATTAGCCAATGGTTTTCACTGATTCGAGTTGTAACTCCGTCATCGAATACCATGCCGTCGACACCACACATCAAGCCATAACGACTCATACCAACTTTGAGAGTTGAGAACATGTTCGTGTAAATCAAATCTAAGAATTCTCCAACATCTTTACCTTGGAGATCGATCTTGCCCAAAGTCGAGGCGTCCATTACGCCAACATCTTCCCGAACTGCAGCGCATTCGCGAAGCACAGCAGCATGCATATTTTCGCTATTCTTTGGGAAGAACCAGGGACGTTTCCATTGGCCAACATCTTCCATTGGTGCGCCAGCTTTTTCGTGCCAAGCATGAATCGGAGTAGTGCGAATTGGATCAGAAAGTAATCCACGATCGCGACCTGCAAGCGCAGCAAATGGAATTGAGATGTAAGGCGGACGGAAGGTCAGCGAACCAATTTCATCCGGCGCTTTTCCAAGTGCCTGACCAATTAATCCCATTGTGGTGGTACCACTGGTTTTACCTTGATCATGCGCAGTTCCAATTGAGGTATAGCGCTTTACGTGTTCGATACTTCGCATACCTGCACCGATTGCGCGATTAAAGTCGCGCACGGTTGCATCACGTTGGTAATCGACAAAAGCAACCTCGGCTTGTTCAGCTGTAAGTTGTGGCCCAAAGAAAACTGCGGCTTCGTTATCGTCGCCAAAGTCGCCAGCTAACATGCCAGCAGTACTGGTCAGCTTGTCATCGCGCTTGACTACGAATGCAGCTAACGCAGGATCCCAAGTTGGCTTGATCCCGATGAAAGTTGCTAAGTGAACGATAGGAGTCCAGCCACCTGAGATCGCGACCAAGTCAGCATCAATAGTTTCGCTTTGCGTTCCATCGGCTTTGGCAATAGTCAGGCAGCAAACTTGTCCCGAATCAGAAGCAGCCGAATCCAGCGCAGTTTTGCCCGTAATTACTCGAATGCCAGCAGAGTTAACTGCTGCTATTGCTGGGCCAGATGCAGCGTCCCGAATGTCGATGACTGCGGCAACAGTTACGCCTGCTTCGTGCAAGCGAAGTGCATCCCGGTAACCCTGGTTATCGATTGTTACAACAACTGCAGTCTTAAATGGGTTGGCACCGCGAGTGACATAAGTTGCAGCAGAATGCGAAAGCATGATTCCGGGACGATCGTTATTTGCAAAAACTAAGTGACGCTGGAATGCACCAGTTGCAAGAACGGTGTGATCTGCGCGAATGTGCCAGGTTCGGATTCGTGAAACCTCGGTGTGAACTTTGGCATCAAGGTGATCGGTGCGACGCTCGGTAGCAACTAAGTAACCCTGATCGTAGAGTCCCTGCACGGTTGTGCGTGGCAGATATGTCACGTTTGCTAAGTCGAGCACTGCAAGTAACTCTGCAGAAATTTCAGTGCCAAGATGACGAGCATGTCCACCTGGACCTGGCTGGTCATCCATCACGATGACATCTTTACCGAGCGCTGCAAACTTCTTTGCTGCAGTTAAACCGGCGGTACCAGCGCCGACAACCAACACATCAACATGACGGTTTACTTTGTCGTAGCGAGAGTTGTCTCGAGTATCTGGTAGATCGCCAACACCTTGGGAGCTTCGGACTACTAGTCCATCCACCAATTCGATGGTTGTTGAAGCTTTCATTGGCTCACCAGGGCCGGAATCAATATTTACTAAGGCATTTGGTTCTTCAACCCAAAGTCCCATAAGTCCGCGTGGGCGATCCTTGTAAGAACTGTTAGTGAAATGAACTACGCCGTTACGAAGTAGTGCGCTAGCAAGTGATTCACCTGAAACGCCGGTGTACTTCTTGCCATCGAATGTGAAGTTTGCGTTACTCATACTGGACTCTTTGGCTGTTGGGTGAATGGTTTGTAGGAAGGGCCGAATTCATGTGTAATCGTGTTACGCCACACGTTGAACCAGCGCCGGCAACCAGCGCTGTGAACCCAGCGCTCAGCTAGCCAGCCTTTTGGATTGGCTTTAATGAAAACAAACTTTGCCCACTGCGCATCGTCGAGACTTTGGGGATTTTCTGGGTAGGCAATGTGTGCTTCGGCGCCATAGTGAAACTCAGTTTCATCGCGTGGGCCACAGTAAGGACAAGGTATGTGCAACATCAGGATTCCTTAGTGGGCTACGCCGGCTGCGCCGTGCTCGTCAATTAAGTGGCCAGATACAAAGCGGTCTAATGCGTATGGCGCTGCTAATTTATCTGGCTCACCATTTGCAATGGTTGCTGCCATAACCCAGCCAGAACCTGGTGTTGCCTTGAAGCCGCCAGTGCCCCAACCCGAGTTGATGAATAAATTCTCTACGGGAGTCAGACCAATAATTGGTGAGGCGTCAGGTGAAATATCTACGATGCCACCCCAAGTGCGCAACATGTGAGCACGCTCAAAAATCGGAAATAATTCGCAAGCAGCAGCCAGTTGATGTTCAATAACGTGGAAACCACCGCGCTGTGCATAAGAGTTGTAGGAATCAGTTCCGGCGCCCATAACAAGTTCGCCCTTATGCGCTTGGCTCACATAAACGTGAACGGCGCCAGACATGATGACCGTATCCAAAACTTGTTCAAGCAATTCTGAAACTAGGGCTTGAAGTGGACGACTTTGAAGCGGAACGTCAAAGCCCGCCATGTTAGCAAGCACTGAAGAGTGACCAGCTGCAACCATGCCAACTTTTCCAGCAGCAATATCTCCCATGTTGGTCTTAACGCCCTGCACTTTGCCATCAACGATGTTGAAGCCAGTGACTTCGCAGCCTTGAATGATGTCGACACCCATGTCTGCTGCAGCTTTGGCGTAACCCCATGCAACCCAGTCATGCTTAGCGATGCCACCGCGCGCTTGGTAAGTTGCGCCCATTACTGGATAGCGAATGTCTTCGCTGATGTTAACAATTGGCGCAATTTCTTTAATCTCAGTTGGAGTCAACCAAACACTGTCTACATCGTTTACGTAGTTTGCATAAAAGTTGCGCTGCTTAGAGCGCACATCACTCACGCTGTGAGCCAAAGTCATGACACCACGTTGGCTAAAGTACATTTCATAGCCAACTTCTTCTTCCAAATTTTCCCAAAGCTTCAAAGAGTGATCGTAAATTCCAGCAGATTCATCCCACAGATAGTTGGAGCGAATAATCGTGGTGTTTCTACCCATGTTGCCGCCAGCTAGCCAGCTCTTTTCCAAGATTGCAACGTTTGTGATGCCATGATTTTTTGCCAAGTAGTAAGCCGTCGCCAGCCCATGACCACCCGCACCAATGATGATTACGTCGTAGGCTTTTTTGGGCGTGATGTTATTTGCCCATAGAAAATCTGGGTGCTCTGGAAGAACCTTGGAACGCCGGCGAGTCATTGAAGTCATGAGATTTACCCTATCTTTGCTGGTTTACGAGCGCAGTCTGGACATCGAGGGATCAAACTGTGGGTCATCACTGACTACAGCTGGATACACCGAATCAAAATATTTAACGGTTACGTGGGTGCCTAATGTCGTGTGACCGATAGGCAACCAGGCGTAGGCGATTTGCTTGCCAATTGAGTGACCAAAGTAGGAACTTGTGGTG
>JBDNJO010000104.1:0-26956 GCA_041687715.1 Candidatus Nanopelagicales bacterium | reverse complement strand
GTCGGCGCAGTGCAGCCCTCGACATAGTGAACGTAAGCACCTTCATCAACAATGATTAAGGTCCGTTCAAACTGTCCCATGTTCTCGGTATTGATTCGGAAGTAAGCCTGCAATGGAATATCTACTTGCACACCTTTAGGTACATAAACAAATGAACCACCAGACCATACCGAGGTATTCAAAGCTGCGAACTTGTTGTCGCCTACTGGAATAATAGTGGCGAAGTATTCGCGGAACAATTCCTCGTGCTCGCGCAATGCGGTGTCAGTATCAACAAAAATGACACCCTGCTCTTCGAGATCCTCACGAATCTTGTGATAAACAACTTCAGATTCATACTGAGCCGCTACGCCACCAACAAGTCGTTGCTTTTCTGCCTCTGGGATTCCCAGGCGGTCATAGGTATTTCTAATGTCTTCTGGCAAGTCATCCCAACTTGTGGCTTGCTTCTCAGTTGAGCGTACGAAGTACTTAATGTTGTCGAAATCAATACCGGACAGGTCGCTTCCCCAGTTTGGCATTGGCTTCTTCCCAAACAAGTTGAAACCCTTTAGGCGAAGGTCAAGCATCCATTGTGGCTCATTTTTTAGGCCAGAAATGTTGCGTACAACTTCTTCGTTTATACCGCGTCGAGCAGTGCTACCTGCGTGATCACTGTCATGCCATCCGAAATCATAATTTCCGAGTGCATCCAAATGTTCCTGTTGAGTTGTCATGCGTTTTCCCTTCGGGTGTGTGGAACTAAGGTCGTGCAAACTGCATTACCTTTTGCGATCGTTGCTAACCGAGTTACGTGCACTCCAATTAGTTCCGAAAATGCTTTAGTTTCTTCTTCGCAAATTGCTGGAAATTCTGCGGCAACATCACCCATCGGGCAATTGTGCTGACAGATTTGAGTAGAGCCATGAAGTCCTGGCGTCTCAGTTGCTGCGTAGCCATCTTCGTTAAGCGCATCAATTAATGCCATTGCCCGCTCTTCGATGGTGGCTAGTGCAGAAATTTCGTTATGTCGAGCTACAAAATCTTTCGCAATTGTTGCGGCGAAGTCTCTTACTGCTGCAGAACCAGCAGTGTTATTTAAATATTTAACTGCGCTTAAACTCAAACTTTCTTGGTGCTCACCAAATCTGGCGCGACCCTTTGCTGTAAGAGCAAACACACGAGATGGCCGACCACGACCGCGCTTTGAATTCAAAGCTGCTGGGCCGTATGGCGCCCGCTCGCTTGACTCCACTAGGCCTGCCAATACCAATTGATCGAACTGCTTGCGAACAGCCGCACCGGTTAAGCCCAAAATGGCTGCCACTTCGGTAGTGGTTGATGGCCCATTATTGAGCAAAGTCCGTGCTGCGGTCGCTGCTGCGGTTCCATCGAATTTCACAACTCCATAGTTGCATAAATCCCTAGGTTTTGCACCTTGAGCCACGCTGAGCACTGAAAACCCCCGTAAGCAAACAACTTCTAATTGACTTAGGGTAAGACTATGCTCCCAGAAACTGCCATAAATCAACTAAAACTTAAAACTTGGCAGCGCCGCACCTTAATCGCCAATTTGGTGGCCCAGACAGGCATCGTGCTAACCGGAGCCATAGTGAGATTAACTGCCTCGGGCTTGGGTTGTCCTACCTGGCCAGAATGTGTCGATGGATCGATTGCCCCAACGTCGGCGCAAACCGAGTCATGGCATAAATACATTGAGTTTGGTAACCGTCTTTTAACTTTTGTCCTGCTAATTATTGCGATTCTAACAATTGTTGCGATTCGACAGCTCAATAAAACTCGAGCCAAGTCCGGGTTAAGTAAGCGCAGACCGCTTACTTTTCTAGCCGTTGGATCGCTTGTCGGAATTTTTGGGCAAGCAATACTCGGTGGCATTACTGTGCTGACAGGATTGCACCCGCTAACGGTCGCTGCCCACTTCATGGTTTCGATCGGCTTAATCACCGTTGCACAAGTCTTGCTAACTAAAGCGCAAGATCCTGATGATGCACCTGTTGTCAGCCTCGTTCCAAAGTCTCTAGCAATCGGAATGCAGATCCACATTTGGTTGGCGCTGAGTTTGCTTGCGGTTGGGACATTAGTGACTGGATCTGGACCACATGCAGGTGACACTGCGGATATAGTTCGACTTGGTTTCGATGAACGCACTATTTCTGCAATTCACGCTGACTTTGTTTTCTTGTTCGTTGGTTTAACCGTTGGTCTATTGATTGCCCTTACCGCAACTCGTGCTGATGCAAAAATTATCCGCCTAGCCTGGATCGTATTGGCCATTTGTATTGTCCAAGGAATCATTGGGTACACCCAATATTTCACAGGTTTGCCATGGGCGTTAGTTGCAGTACACGTTCTTGGCGCTTGCCTACTTTGGATAGCAACAGTTCGCTTTTATTTATCGCGAAACTTGCGAGGCGTTAGTTAAGAAACGGATCTATTCCGATTGCCAAAAAAATTAGTGACAAGTAAGTAATGGACCAGTGAAATAACTTCATTGGTTTCAAGTCGTCATGCTCTTTGCGTACTCGCGCTCGTAAGGCGTAGGCCTCATAAATAAATAGTGCCCCGAAAATTACTGCGCTCGCACTGTAGACCCAATTCATGTCTGCAATCGGAATTAGTAGCAACGTTATTCCAACCATTGCCCAGGAGTAATAAATGATCTGTCTAGCGACAACAGCGGGTGCCTGCTCTACTGGCAACATTGGAATCCCAGCAGCTGCGTAATCATCTTTATACCGCAGCGCTAGTGGCCAATAATGTGGCGGCGTCCAAAAGAAAACAATCAGGAACAAAATTACTGGCGCCCATGACAGGGATCCTGTTACTGCGCTCCAGCCAATAAGTACTGGCATGCATCCCGCTGCCCCACCCCACACAATATTTTGCGAGGTGCGCCGTTTAAGTAACAGCGTGTAACCAATGACATAAAACGCGATCGCGATAAAAGCCAAAAAGGCACTTAAGTAATTCACAGTTAGCGCCAGTGTCAAAACTGAGATTAACGACAGAATAATTCCAAAAATTACGGTATTTCGACCACTGATTTGACCGGTCGCTGATGGACGGTGAGCAGTTCGTTGCATTAGGGCATCGATGTCACGATCTAAATAACAATTCAGGACGTTTGCGCCACCTGCTGCCAGGGTTCCGCCAAGCAAAGTCCAGGAAACTCGTGACCAACTGGGGAAACCGCCAGCAGCCAAAAACATTGTTGGAATCGTTGTGACCAGCAGTAATTCGATTATTCGCGGTTTAGTCAAAGCTAAGTAGGACCGCCATGTTGGGCTTACGAAATTGGGTTGCGCACTGGCTGGTTGATCAAAATCAGTGAGACGCGAAGACACATAATCAGCCTACCTGCGCCTATTGCTTGTCGCGAACGGCCAGTAGATAGCCTTAACTGGTGAATGATTTCATCTGGTCCGAACGCGACGATCAAGCCGTAGTTTCTGCTCGTGTGCTAGCTATGGACAGTGTGCAAAAAGTAGGAAATGGGCATCCAGGAACTGCCATGAGTTTGGCTCCGATGGCGTACTTGCTCTTCCAAAAATGGCTCCGGCATGATCCAACCGATCCAACATGGCAAGGCCGGGATCGTTTCGTACTTTCAAATGGTCACAGCAGCATTACCCTCTACATTCAATTATTTTTAAGTGGCTATGGCCTTGAACTTGCTGACTTAAAGTCCTTTCGTACTTGGGAAAGTTCGACTCCTGGCCATCCAGAATTTGGTCCCACCCAAGGCGTGGAAGCAACTACTGGACCACTTGGTACTGGTCTTGCAACCGCAGTTGGCATGGCCATGGACGCGCGCTACGTTCGCAATTTGCTTGATCCCGCTGCGCCTGCTGGCTCAAGTATTTTTGATCATCGGATTTGGGTAATCGCAGGCGATGGCTGCTTACAAGAAGGCGTGACATCGGAAGCTTCCTCGCTTGCAGGACATCAACAACTTGGAAACTTGGTGGTGCTTTATGACGATAATCACATCAGCATCGAGGGCGACACCGAAGTTTCCTTCACTGAGGATGTCCTAGCGCGCTACCGCGCATACGGATGGAATGTGTTGCATGTTGACATGCAAAGCGATGGAAGTATCGATGTACACGCATTGGATAGTGCGATAAGTGAAGCAGTGAGTCAACGTGGCAGGCCAACACTCGTGCGCGTGCGAAATATCATTGGCTGGCCAGCGCCAAATTTGCAGAACACTGGAAAGATTCACGGTTCCGCACTAGGCGAAGCCGAGGTTGCTGCGACGAAGGAAATCCTTGGCGTAGACCCCTCTGCCAGTTTTCAAATCTCTGATGCCTTGCTCGCTCACACTCGAAAAGTTTCCCAGCGTGGAGTTGCTGTTCACAATGAATGGATCAGCGACCTAGCAAGTTGGTCGAAAGCGAATCCCGATGCCGCAAAACTTTACGATCGCCTCTTAGCGCGTGAGTTACCGAATGATTGGCACACTTGTATTCCACGTTTCGAGCCTGGATCATCGATAGCTACTCGGAAAGCCTCCGGTGACACCATCAATGCCATCGCTGCCGTTTTACCTGAACTTTGGGGTGGCTCCGCTGACTTAGGTGATAGCAACCTGACTTCAATTGAACATGGAAACTCATTTCTGCCCAGCGATAGCGCAATGCCAAACGCAAATCCCGGCGGTCGGATCATTCATTATGGAATTCGCGAGTTCGCAATGGCGTGCGCCATGAATGGCATGGCACTGGGCGGTATCACTCGACCATTTGCTGGTACATTCCTAGTCTTTAGTGATTTCATGCGCGGAGCTGTTCGCTTATCGGCACTGATGAATATTCCAGCCACATACGTCTGGACACATGACTCAATCGGATTAGGTGAAGATGGCCCGACTCATCAACCAGTTGAGCATCTTTGGGCTCTGCGCGCGATACCAAATTTGCATGTGATCAGACCAGCTGATGCGAATGAAACGGCAACTGCCTGGCGTTTAATTTTGGAAGCCAACCACCCAGCGGGTATTTGTCTATCTCGCCAAAACTTGCCAGTGATTGCAAGTGATGCCACGAGTGATGTTTCCAAAGTTGGTAAAGGCGCATACGTAATATCGGAAAGTTCCGGCGACATTGGCGTAATTTTGATTGCTACTGGTTCCGAAGTGTCATTGGCTCTAGCTGCGCAAGCCACACTAGAAAGTAGCGGGGTTTCAACTCGAGTTGTATCTGCGCCTTGCTTGGAATGGTTTGATAATCAAAGCGCTGACTATCGCGAATCCGTTTTACCTAGCAAGGTCACGGCGCGCATATCGATCGAGGCTGGAATTTCGCAAGGCTGGTGGAAATACGTGGGCTCGGCAGGTAGGTGCATTAGCTTAGAACATTACGGAGCATCTGCCGGAGCAGAAAAACTGTATGAAGAGTTTGGTATTACCAGCGAAGCAATCGTTGTTGCAGCGCAAGAAATCCTTAACTAGATTTTTTTTTACCGCGTAAGTTTGCAAGTGCCTCATCAAGAATGCCTTTTCCGTCTTTGTCGTTGCGACGTTCTTTTACATAAGCTAAGTGAGTTTTGTATGGTTCGGTCTTTGCCAGCACTGGCGGATTTTCTTTATCAGTTCCAGCTGGTAAGCCACATTTTGGGCAATCCCATTCTTCGGGCAGATCAGCATCGTGGGCAAAACTTGGTGTGGTCTCATGGCCTGCGGCGCAATAAAACGGCAAGTAGATCCGGGGAGCTGCTTCCCCGCGAACGGCTTCACCCATTGGGCCCGCTCCAACACGACTTCCGCGAATTGCACTACCACTAGCCATGTTTTACTCCTAAATTACTTACACTGATTTTAATAACAGACCTAAACCAACAATCGCAGCAGTCCAAATCAGGGCTAGTGCAATCGTGATTCGATCAAGATTTCTTTCGGCAACTGAAGATCCACCTAGAGATGAACTCATGCCGCCACCAAATAGATCAGATAGCCCGCCACCTTTGCCTTTGTGAAGCAAAACCAAAGCGATGAGTAACAAACTAGTTATTGCTAGAAGCACCTGAAAAGCTGCAATCATGAGTCACCTTCTAGAACTTCGGATAAGTCCATTCTACGGGTGCATCCGATAGCGACAAACCGACACGAATTCGTCTGGATCCAAAGACGCGCCGCCTACTAACCCGCCGTCAATATCGACTTCTTTCATTAGAGCAGCGACATTTTCCGCCTTCATGGAGCCGCCATAGAGAACTCGGACTTGATCCGCAGCGGAGCCATGTGTCTCACGAATTCGGCTTCGAATCGCGCCACATACTTCCTGGGCATCACTTGGGGTTGCTACCTCCCCAGTTCCAATGGCCCAAATTGGTTCGTACGCAATTACCAGGTTTGCTACGTCAGCCGACGCAACGCCAGTCAAGGCCATGTCCAATTGGGCCAGAGTGAAAGCAACTTGCTCCCCTGCCTTCCTTGTCTCCAAGCCTTCCCCAACACACAAGATTGGAGTTAGGCCACTACGAAGCGCAGCCTGCACTTTGAGATTAACTTTTGGGTCATCCTCACCATGATTAGCACGACGTTCCGAGTGACCAACAATTACGAAAGTGCAACCAAGTTTTGCCAGCATTGGTCCACTTACTTCGCCAGTGAACGCACCCTTATCCGCAGTGGATAAATCTTGCCCACCGTATTTAAGCGCGATCTTGTCGCCATCTACCAAAGTTTGCACTGAACGAATATCAGTGAACGGTGGAATGACTGCTATTTCAAGTGCTGCGAAATCTTCGGCAGTAAATGTGTAAGCCAACTTTTGCACTAAAGCGATGGATTCAATGTGGTTTAGATTCATTTTCCAATTGCCAGCCATTAACGGGGTGCGCGCCATTTAGTTGTCCTCCAGGACTGTAATACCCGGCAATTTTTTGCCTTCGAGAAATTCTAAACTGGCGCCGCCGCCAGTGGAGACATGTGAAAATTGTGAATCTGCTATTCCAAACAATCGAATGGCTGCTGCCGAGTCGCCGCCACCTACGACAGTCATCGCACCAACTTTGGTAATAGCCAAAGCTAATGATTTTGTGCCAGTTGCAAACGCTGGCATTTCAAAAACTCCCATAGGTCCGTTCCAGATAATAGTTTTCGCATCTGAAATCTTGGCTACAAACTCGGTAATGGATTGTGGGCCAATGTCCAGACCCATCCAGCCATCTGGGATGTGATCGACCGAAACAACATCCGTGTTTGCATCTGGAGCAAATTTATCCGCGACTACAACATCAACGGGCAAGACAATGTCCACTCCTTGTTTTTTTGCCGTTGCTAAAATTGCCTTTACATTATCAATTTGCTCAACTTCAAGAAGTGAGCTTCCCACTGACTTACCCTGCGCAGCTAAGAAAGTGAAACACATGCCACCACCGACCATCAATCTATCTACACTTTGAATTAGATTTTCGATCACTTTAAGTTTGTCACTGACTTTGGAGCCACCCAAGATCACAACATATGGTCGCTCTGGGCTGTTCAACACTTTATTAAATACCGTGACTTCGCCATGCACCAGTAATCCAGCCGCGCTTGGCAAAGCCTGCGCTAGTTCAGTAACTGATGCTTGTGCGCGGTGAACCACACCAAATCCATCGCTTACGAACAAGTCACCCATGCCTGCCCAACAATTTGCCAACTCAGCGCGTTCACTCCTGTCCTTACTAGTTTCGCGCGGATCAAATCTCACATTTTCTAACATGGCAACGCTGCCGTTGGTTAAACCAGAAATGGTTGCCTGAGCACTAGCTCCGCAGACATCACTTGCTAACGCAACGTCACACTTGAGTATTTCGCCTAATCGAATTGCAACTGGCGCTAACGAAAACTTTGTATCTGCTGAGCCTTCTGGTCTACCAAGATGTGCCAGCAAAACTATCCGGGCGCCGCGGCCTCGTAAGTTTTCAATTGTCCGGATACTCGCTCTAATGCGACCATCGTCGGTTATCTGACCTTGTTCGAGTGGAATATTGAAGTCAACCCGGACAAAAACAACTTTGCCAGTTACCTCTAAATCTTCAATCCCACGAATTTGCATACCCTAAAGTTTTGATCCTACGAACTTTGTAATGTCAACGAGACGATTTGAGTAACCCCACTCATTGTCATACCAACCAACAACTTTCACGGTATTGCCCATGGCAATCGTTAGAGAGGCATCAAAAATACAAGAAGCTGGATCAGTAACTATGTCAGAGGACACAATTGGATCTTCGGTGTAACTCAAGTAACCCTTGAGTGCGCCGTTAGCTGCAGCTTTTACAACTTCGTTCACTTCTTCTTTAGTCACTGATTTCTTTAACACCGCTGTTAAGTCGGTCGCAGAACCTGTTGGGACTGGTACGCGCATGGCATAACCATCTAACTTGCCCTTTAGTTCTGGCATTACTAAACCAATTGCTTTTGCTGCGCCAGTAGTTGTTGGGATTAAATTCGTCGCGGCGGCGCGTGATCGGCGCAAGTCGGGATGTGGAAAATCTAAGATGACCTGGTCATTTGTGTACGCATGAATAGTCGTCATCAAGCCATGATCAATGCCGAATGCATCATGAATTGCTTTTGCCATTGGAGCAAGACAGTTTGTGGTGCAAGACGCATTTGAAATTACGTGATGATTTGCAGCATCATAAGTATCGTGGTTAACTCCCATTACGATCGTCACGTCTTCATTGCTTGCAGGCGCGGAGATAATAACTTTTTTAGCGCCGGCAGAGATATGAGCGGCTGCCTTAGTTGCATCTGTGAAATGTCCCGTTGATTCGATGACAATGTCTGCGCCCAAGTCTCCCCAAGGCAAAGCTGCGGGATCTCGCTCCGAAGTTACTGTGATGGTTTTACCCGCCACGATTATTGAACTATCTGTGAAATTTACTTCTTTACCAAGACGGCCCAAAATGGAGTCGTATTTAAGTAAGTGAGCAAGTGTCTTATTGTCGGTTAGATCGTTAATACCGACTATTTCAATGTCAGCGCCAGTTGCTGCGATTGCCCGAAAGAAATTACGACCAATCCGGCCAAAACCATTAATACCAACTCGTACAGTCATAATGAATCTCCCCTAAGCATTTCAGATTTCGAGTTAAGACATTTGGCCAGTAGTGCCAAAGGTATTTGTAATTATTGCTCGAGCATATCAGCGGTAAGACCCGCTTCAGTGTTAGGCATACCCATGTCAGATGCTCGCTTATCTGCCATTGCCAACAACCTACGAATTCGCCCAGCAATTGCGTCTTTAGTCATAGGTGGATCAGCAAGCGCGCCAAGTTCTTCCAAACTTGCCTGCTGGTGCGTTACTCGTAATTGTCCAGCTTCCAGCAAATGTGTTGGAATCTCATCACCCAGAATTTCAATAGCTCGAGCCGCTCGGGCACCTGCTGCAACTGCGGCTCGCGCCGAACGCCGAAGGTTTGCATCGTCAAAATTTGCTAAGCGATTAGCAGTTGCTCGTACTTCACGACGCATTCGGCGCTCTTCCCACGCCAAAACGGATTCATGAGCTCCAATCCGTGTCAACAACGCTCCGATTGCATCGCCATCACGAATCACGACTCGATCAACGCCACGAACCTCGCGAGCTTTTGCCACAATTCCTAGACGACGGGCACTTCCAACGAGAGCTAACGCAGCCTCGGGTCCTGGACAAGTTATTTCAAGTGATGAGGAGCGACCTGGTTCCGTCAATGATCCGTGTGCTAAAAACGCGCCACGCCATGCTGCTTCGGCATCGCACAAACTGGCCGAAACTATGTGCGGAGGTAACCCACGAATTGGCCGGCCACCACCATCGACGAGTCCCGCTTGTTTAGCTAAATTTTCGCCTTCATTTGCTACCCGCACTAGGTAACGGCTGCCTTTACGGATACCTGCGCCCGATAAGACTGAAACTTCACTCTCGTGACCGAAAATTTCAGCTAAGTCTTTACGCAATCGACGAGCAGCTTGTCCAGTATCAAGTTCTGCTTCTACAACGATTTTTCCACTGACGATATGCAAACCACCAGCAAAACGAAGTAGCGCCGAAACTTCGGCTTTACGGCAACATTTTTTAGTTATCGGTAGTCGACTTAATTCGTCCTTAACTGCCGCTGTCATTGCCATGAGTCAATCCTGCCATGAGCAAATATTGAAGCGAACGCCGAGGCTAACTCAGCGGGAGAATGTTGATCACTGGCGCCCTGCTTGTTTGCAACGCTAGCCCACTCAATTCGGGCCCCCGCAACTTTGGCAATTCGTTCTAATTCTGGTGCGTCTGCAACATGATCTGGGTCCGCTACGACCACGTCGACCCGAAAATTGGGGTAACTCGTTGCTAAAACCTCCAAGTAACGAGTTGCGCTGTAGCCATCGGTCTCACCTACTTGTGGGCGAAGATTCAGCGTCAAAATTCGCATCGCTCTGGTCTCGTGTAGGGCCTGTGACATTGCAGGAACTTGGAAGTGTGTCAACACACTGGTGTACCAAGATCCTGGACCGAGAACCAGCGCATCTGCGCTGCGGACTGCCGCAATTGCCTGCTGGCAAACCGCTGGGTTCAGAGGCTGTAGCCCAATACTTTGAATCTCATGCGCAGTTGTTGCAACTTGAACTTGACCACGCACTTCTTGGATCTCGCCTAGTTTTGTTTTAACCTGCGCAACGATTTCAAGTGGCTCAATACAAAGTGGTAGAACTTTTCCTTTAGCGTCCAAGAGCCGCGCTACCCAGTCAAGGCCAGCGACTACGTCACCAGTTTCTTCCCACAATGCGGTTATCAATAAGTTTCCAAGTGAGTGGCCATTCAATTGTCCGCTTGAAGCAAACCTATGTTGCAACACTCGGGCCCAAGTAGAGCCCCAGTCATCATCACCACAAAGCGCAGCTAATGCCATTCGCAAATCACCAGGCGGCACAACGCCAAATTCATCTCTTAGTCGCCCGCTGCTACCACCGTCATCACTAACGCCAACTACTGCTGTCAGGTGCGGAGTTACTCTGCGAAGTGCCTGCAAACTGGCAGAAAGCCCATGCCCGCCACCGAGTGCAACAACGACTGGTTGCCGCTGTGGTGCAACTGACATCTACTCGCGTCCCAAATCTCGGTGCACGACTCGAACTTCAACACCACTTTTAACAAGTCGCGCTGACAAGTTTTCTGCCATGGCGACACTTCGATGCTTACCACCGGTACAACCCATGGCAATAGTTAAGAATCGTTTACCTTCACGCAGGTAACCATCTTCAACCATGTCAAGAAGGTCAGCATACTTTGTTAGAAATTCTTGAGCAGTTGGAAAACCTACGACGTAATCGTTAACTGGTGCATCTAGTCCAGTTAACTCCGTTAGTTCCGGATCCCAATAAGGATTTGGCAAGAATCGCATGTCCGCAACTAAGTCGGCATCAACCGGAATTCCGTACTTAAATCCAAATGACATGATCGTTACTCGAAGTGCGTAGTGTTCATCATCGCCAAATGCGTTTTCAATCGACCGTCTTAGTTCATGAACATTTAAATTACTTGTATCAATTACAATGTCAGCATCCGCTCGCAGATCACGCAGTAGTTCGCGCTCGCGTTGCACTGCTCCTAACAAACTGTCATCACGTTGTAACGGGTGCGGTCGGCGTGATGATTCATACCTGCGAACTAGCGCTTCATCTCCGGCCTCTAAGAACAGAACTCGCAAGTCATGCCCAGCGGATTTAATGATGGAAAGTGATTCGCGAAGTTCATCAAAGAGTTGACCACCTCGCACATCAGCAACGAGTGCTACTTTATGGGATCCCGTGCGCTGCAATACGTAATCCACGACATTGATCATCAGAGTCGGTGGCAAGTTATCTACTACGAACCAGCCCATGTCCTCTAAAGCTCGGGTCGCGGTAGAGCGACCTGCCCCAGACATACCGGTAACCAATATGACGTCGATTGATGTCTGCTTATCGATTTGCTCACTCACGATTCAATTATCTCGCCAGTTGCAGTGTTCACAGACATTACCTCGCCATTGGACTCACTTAAAAACTGCCAGATCTGCGCGGCTTGGATTGGTCCTATACCTGCAACTGTGGCTAGTTCCTCAACGTTGGCCTGAGCAACATTTTTAAGTGATCCAAAATGTGCTAGCAGCGCTTTCTTCTTCACTGGGCCCAAGCCTGGAACGTCATCTAAGGCACTGTCCACCATTCCTTTGGAACGTCGGTTGCGATGCAGCGTGATTGCAAATCTATGTGCCTCGTCTCGCACCCGTTGTAGCATAAATAACGCCTCACTATTGCGCGGTAAAATTACTGGATACGTAGTGCCAGGGCGCCAAATTTCCTCCATACGTTTCGCAAGGCCAATGACATGCATGTTCCCTACTCCACTTGCCTCAAGTGCTTTTGCCGCAGCATTTACTTGCGGCAAGCCGCCATCAATCACCAATAGATTTGGCCGATACGGCCTCAGTTCCTCATGCTCTTTAAATCTACGAGTAACCACTTGTGCGATAGAGGCGGTATCGTCACGCGGATCTGTAATTATGAATTGCCGGTAATCCTTCTTTCGCGCAATTCCATCCTCAAATACAACTAAGGAGGCAACGACATTTGTCCCCGAAATATGCGAGACGTCAATACATTCAATTCGAAGCGGAGCATCGGGCAATCCGAGCGCAACCTGTATTTCAGCCAGTGCTTTACTTCGAGTAACAAGATCTGCAGATCGTTTAGTTTTATGGATAGCCAACGCCCCACCAGCATTAGCTATTACGGTCTCCATCAAAATTCTTTTATCCCCACGCACTGGAACTCGCACGCTGATCTGCGCTTCCCGGATGTCGCCTAACAAAAGCGCCAAGCTAGATGCACTTTCTGGCTCATGACTTACCAAAACTTCAACCGGGATCTCTTCCTTTGTTGCTGCGGCATAAATATGCATCAAAGCATCAGTCATTAAGGATTCACTTGTTGCTTCAACCGCATTTTCCATAATGAAGCCTCGTTGCCCAACTATGCGGCCGCCGCGAACTGAAAAAACTTGTACTGCAGATTGCAAATCATCATGGACTAAACCAACAACATCGGCATAAGTGTCATCGGGTAAAACTACGACGCTCTTTTCGAGTACTCGCTCAAGAGCTGCAAGATCATCTCTTAGAACCGAAGCCTGCTCATAATCTTGAGCCTGTGAAGCCAGCTTCATTCGAGTCGATATGTCAGTAATGATTGCCTTGGAATTACCGGACATGAAAGACATAAATTCTTTGACCAACTCACGATGATCTGGTGCGGAGATTTTTCCAACGCAAGGTGCACTGCATCTGTCTATGTGCGCAAGCAGACAAGGTCTACCTGCTGCCTTTGCATTTCGAAACACACCAGCCGTGCAACTTCGCACTGGAAACACTCGCAGCAAGTGATCTAGGGAATCGCGAATTGCCCACGCTTGAACATAAGGTCCAAAATAAGTGTTGCCTTTGCGCTTATCACCTCGATAGACATAGGCACGAGGAAATTCTTCCGCTGTTGAAAGTGCTAAGTATGGATAGCTTTTGTCGTCGCGATATCTAACATTAAAATTAGGATCAAATTCCTTGATCCACGCATATTCAAGTTGTAGGGCTTCAGTTTCCGTGCGAACCATAACCCAATCCACGGATGTCGCAGTATTGACCATAGTTTGAGTTCGTGGATGCAGGTCGTTTCCAAAGTATGAATTTAATCGACTTCGCAGATTCTTTGCCTTGCCAACATAAATCACGCGTTCTTGCGCATCTCGCCAACGGTAAACGCCTGGACCTACTGGGATGTCCTTCGGTTTCTCTGATGACTGCACAGCAGTTACTTACTTGCGGACTTTCCAGCCGCGAGAAGGGGTTTCAAAAATGTCGCAGTATGACTGGTTTTATGTTTTGAAATTTCTTCAGGGGTGCCCGACACGACAACCTTGCCACCGCCTGAACCGCCCTCTGGACCCATGTCGATAACCCAGTCGGCAGTTTTAATGACATCCAAATTATGCTCAATCACAATCACGGTATTTCCTTTATCCACCAGAGAGTGCAAAACAATTAGCAATTTACGAACGTCTTCGAAGTGCAACCCTGTTGTTGGTTCATCGAGCACATAAACAGTGCGACCAGTTGAACGCTTTTGCAATTCTGAAGAAAGTTTTACGCGCTGCGCTTCCCCACCACTAAGTGTCGTTGCGGGTTGACCAAGTCGAACGTAGCCCAAGCCAACATCAACTAAAGTCTGCAGATGGCGAGCAATCGCAGGAATACTCGCAAAGAAGGCTAGTCCTTCCTCAACTGGCATGTTAAGTACATCTGCGATGGTTTTATTTTTGTAATGAACTTCCAAGGTTTCTCGGTTATACCGAGCGCCATGACAAACTTCGCACGGTACGTAAACATCCGGCAGGAAGTTCATTTCAATTTTTAAGGTGCCATCTCCTGAGCAGGATTCACAGCGCCCACCCTTTACGTTGAATGAAAATCTACCTTGCTGATAACCGCGCATTTTAGCTTCTGGAGTCTCTGCAAATAGTTTTCGTACATGATCAAATACGCCAGTGTAAGTTGCAGGATTTGAACGAGGCGTACGACCGATAGGACTCTGGTCAACGTGGACCACCTTATCGAGTTGATCAACACCTTCAATTTTCTTGTGCCGACCTGGTACGGTGCGCGCGCCATTTAAATCTCGAGCTAATACGTTGAACAGCACATCATTTATTAGTGTGGACTTTCCAGATCCAGATACTCCAGTGATAGCTGCAAAAACCCCAAGAGGGATTTCCACCGTTACATCAGACAAATTATGTTCGCTCGCATTGAATATCTTGAGTTTACGACTTGGATCTACTGGCCTTCGTGAAACCGGAACTTCAATCTTGCGCTTACCTGACAAATATTGCCCAGTAATTGATTCTTTCGTTTTGATCAGCTTTTCGTATGAACCACTTGAAACTACAAAGCCACCGTGTTCACCTGCGCCCGGGCCAATGTCCACAATCCAATCCGCCGTTCGAATTGTGTCCTCGTCATGCTCAACAACAATCAATGTGTTACCTAAATCGCGTAACCGAAGCAGAGTTTCAATCAGTCGGTGATTGTCACGTTGATGCAATCCAATACTTGGTTCATCGAGTACATAAAGCACACCAGTTAATCCGCTGCCAATTTGAGTAGCCAGGCGAATTCGTTGCGCCTCCCCGCCAGCTAAGGAACCAGCAGAGCGCTCTAACGAAAGATAGTGCAAGCCAACGTCAATCAGGAACGCTAAGCGCTCGTTAACTTCCTTTAAAACCCGATCAGCAATCGCACGCTCGCGAGGAGAGAGTTCTAGTTTCTTTAAGAATTCCGCGCACTCACCTATTGGTAATTCCGCAATCTGAGCAATGCTTTTCCCGTTCAAAGTCACGGCTAACGAAAGTGGCTTTAACCGAGCACCATTACAAGCTGGGCAGGGAACTTCCCGCATGTAACCCTCTAGCTTTTCTCGACTGGAATCACTTTCTGATTCCTGATGCTTACGTTCGATGTACTGAATCACACCTTCGAAGCCAGTTGAGTAAGTGCGTTGGCGGCCGTAACGATTTTTATACTTAACTTGGACTTCATGATCATTGCCGTGAAGTAATGCATTGCGCGCTTTAACCGGAAGTTTTTTCCACGGCACATCAAGGGCAAATTCAAGCTCTTTGGAAAGTCCCTTGGTTAACCTGAAAAAGTAATCGAATATGTGTCCAGATGCCCAAGGGTCGATTGCTCCCTCTTCCAGCGTCAAATCTGAATTTGGAATTACTAAGTCAACATCAACTTCCATTTTGTTTCCGAGACCAGCACATTCTGGGCAAGCACCAAATGGCGAGTTGAACGAAAATGACCTTGGCTCAAGCTCTTCAAATTGATTGCCATCGAAAAGACAAACTAGGTGCTCACTAAACATTCTTTCCCGGTCAGGATCACCTTCAGGCAGATCGACAAACTCAAGTGTGACCAGCCCGCTAGAAAGGCGAAGCGCAGTTTCAACACTGTCCGTTAATCGACGCACTGCATCAGGCTTAACGGCAAGGCGATCAACGACGACTTCAATTGTGTGCTTTTCTTGCTTTTTTAGAACTGGCGGTTCTTCTAGCGGATAAACCACACCATCTATTCGCGCGCGCGCAAATCCTTGTGATTGCAAACTCCGAAACAGCTCCGCGTATTCGCCTTTACGTTCACGTACTACTGGGGCAAGCAACTGAAATCTGGTACCAGTCTTAATTTCCAAAATTCGGTCCACAATTTGTTGTGGTGACTGGCGGGCAATTGCCCGACCGCAGTTTGGGCAGTGTGGCCTACCCGCGCGAGCGAACAGGAGTCGCAAATAATCGTAAACTTCGGTAATCGTGCCAACTGTTGACCGAGGATTTCGGTTTGTTGATTTCTGGTCAATTGAAACGGCCGGCGAGAGTCCTTCGATGAAGTCAACATCTGGCTTGTCCATTTGCCCAAGGAACTGACGAGCATATGCTGAAAGCGACTCTACATAACGACGTTGACCCTCAGCGAAAATGGTGTCAAAAGCGAGCGATGATTTGCCTGAGCCTGATAAGCCAGTGAAAACAATTAAGGCATCTCTGGGCAAATCGATGTTTATGTCTTTAAGGTTGTGCTCTCTAGCTCCACGAACAATTAACTGGTCAACCACGCCTCTATGTTAGTCGGCTGACTCATTCGGCGCATCGGTAAGCCGTCCAGCATGCGCACGCGCAGCTGGATCTTTACGCACCTTGATGATGCTGGCTACCGTTGCAAGTGTAAGAATGCCAGCGATAACCGCAAGTGAAAGTGGCGTCGAAATTTTAGGAATCGCATCCACCTGTTCGTGACCAAATAGCAGGATCAACTTTATGCCGATAAATACCAAGATGGCGGATAGCCCAAGTGATAGGTACACAAGTTTGTCGAGCAAGCCTTTGACCAAGAAAAACAAAGCCCGCAATCCAAGCAGCGCAAAAGCATTTGCCGAAAAGACCAGGAATGGCTCCTTAGTTACTCCAAATGTTGCGGGGATGGAGTCCAAGGCAAATAGCAAGTCAGTACTCGCAATGGCAATCATCACCAGAAGCATTGGGGTGCCGTAGCGTTTTCCAGCAACGCGAACCGTCAACCTTGTTCCGTGATATTCATCGGTAATTGGAACCACTTTACGAATTCTCCGGATGATCGCGTTCTCGCCTGGATCTGGATCTTCATCCCAGTGCTTGAAGAGGCTGTAGCCAGTCCAAATAAGAATCGCACCAAAAATAACGAAAGTGAAGGCAAAGGCTTCGATAGCTGCAGCGCCAATTGCAATGAAAATTCCTCTAAACACAAGTGCGAGCAATACTCCAACTAACAAAACGCGCTGATGGAAAATGCTCGGTACGGCAAACTGGGCCAGAATAATTACAAAAACAAAAAGGTTATCGACCGATAAGGACTTCTCGACAAGATACGCCGCGAAATACTCCGTGCCGAAAGTTGATCCATATCTTTGCCATACCCAAACACCAAAAGCAATTGCAATGCCAATGTAAAAAATCGAAAATGCTACTGCTTCCTTGAACATTACATCGTGTGGTTTGCGGCTAACTGTCACGAAATCCAGGATTATGAGCCCAGCGATAATTCCGATTAGTGCGAGCCATAACTCTAAACTGACGCTCATGTAAATAGTTCCTTAAGTTAATGAATCTTCATCAGGTATCAGCTCAAGAGCCTCACCGCGATGTTCGATAGATTCTGTCGTTATTTGGGCAACCTCAGATTGCAATGCTAGCGATGGATCACGCTTAACTGCAGTAAGGCTCGTGACAACTGTTACCCCTAAAGTAAACAGGATAAACATCAAAGATTGTGCAATGGTCACGTGCGGCACGGCTAAATCTGTCGTACCGTCAAGTGCCTCTAGGAATAGCTTTATGGCAATGAAGCCAAGAATAATCGCTAGACCCTTTGCTAGGAAGATGATTTTGCCAAGCAAGCCATCTAGCAGGAAGTACAGCTGACGTAACCCCATTAAGGCAAATGCATTGGCCGCAAAAACTAAATATGGTTCTTTAGTAAGGCCAAAAACTGCTGGAATCGAGTCCAAAGCAAATAGTAGGTCTGTAGTGCCGATCGCCAAAATTACAAGAAATAACGGCGTGATGTGTCGTTGCCCCGAAATCTTTACCGTTGCCTTAGTTCCGACATACTCGCGCGAAGTTGGGATATATTTCTCAGTTAGTCTGACGAGACCATTTCCTTCCAGATCTCGCTCCTCGCCATGAGATCGCCAAACTGATATCGCGGTGTAAAGCAAGAAGGCTGAAAATACGAAAAAGGTCGCACTAAATCGTGAGATTGCTGCAGCACCCACCACGATAAGGACGCCACGTAAAACTATGGCAAGTGCCACACCGATAAGTAACACTCGGTGCTTCAAGGCTTCTGGAACAGCGAAGGATGAGATTAAAACTATGAATACAAATAAATTGTCCACTGACAAGCTGTATTCGGTTATCCAGCCCGCTAGAAATTGTTGTCCATATTCGGCGCCAAAATAGTTCCAAACGAAAACCGCAAAGACTAGCGCGCCAATAATGTAAGCCACCACCCATCGTGCGGCTTGCTTTGGTCCAAACACATGTGGCCGGGCATCCACCACGACGAAATCCAGAATGAAGGCTCCTGCCAAAATTCCAAATGTGATTGCCCAGACAAGGGGCGTTACTTCCATTGCTACATCTTATCTAGGCGTGGCCAGCAAGCATTCATGCATAGCCAGCGAATATCTATGCGTGGCCAGCCAGGGTCATCTGTCGTAACTCTTTCTTCAGTTCTGAGATTTCATCTCGTAATCTTGCAGCGAGCTCGAATTGCAATTCACTAGCTGCAGTATGCATTTGTTCACTTAGTTGATCGATTAGATCCCCTAGGTCCCGCGCCGGAATGCTTCTTAGATTTTGTCTAACTGAGGTTGGAACCCGCATGCCAGATTTTTGATTAGCCATGAAATCTTCAGTGTCATCGTCTTCACGCGAAATTAGGTCTGTGATGTCAGCGATCTTCTTGCGTAATGGCTGTGGATCTAATCCGTGTTCTAAATTGTAAGCAACTTGTTTTTCGCGGCGACGATTCGTCTCATCAATCGCTACCCTCATTGAGTCTGTAATTTTGTCTGCATACATATGCACTTCACCAGAGACATTTCGAGCTGCACGACCAATAGTCTGAATCAAGCTTCTATGGCTACGGAGGAAGCCCTCTTTGTCTGCGTCAAGTATCGACACCAGCGAGACCTCAGGTAAATCTAATCCTTCTCGTAGCAGGTTGATACCAATCAACACGTCATATTCGCCTAATCGCAGTTCACGAAGGAGTTCCACCCGGCGCAAAGTATCGATTTCAGAATGCAGGTATCTAACTCGGATACCTTGTTCCAGCAAATAGTCTGTTAAATCTTCAGACATCTTTTTAGTTAGTGTCGTTACCAATACTCGAGTGCCGTTAGCTGCGCGAATCCGAATCTCATGAATCAAATCATCAATTTGACCCTTAGTTGGTTTCACTATGATTTCCGGGTCAACTAACCCAGTTGGGCGGATAACTTGTTCGACCACATCATCTTCTACTACCCCAAGTTCATACTTACCCGGAGTTGCTGACAGGTAAACGGTTTGCCCAACTCGATCTAGGAACTCAGGCCACTTCAACGGACGATTATCCATTGCGCTAGGAAGTCTGAAGCCGTGTTCAACGAGTGTGCGCTTACGAGATGCATCGCCTTCGTACATTGCTCCAATTTGGGGAACAGTTACATGACTTTCATCAATGACTAACAAGAAATCTTCTGGAAAATAATCGAGAAGGCAGTTTGGCGCCGAGCCAGCATCACGACCATCAATATGTCGAGAGTAATTTTCAATTCCTGAACAAAAACCTAAGTTTTGCATCATTTCAATGTCATACGATGTGCGCATTTTTAGCCGCTGGGCCTCGAGCAATTTACCCTGCTGTTCTAACTCTGGAACTCGAATGGCAACTTCCGCCTCGATCGCACTTATTGCCCGATTCATCCGCTCTGGACCAGCTGCGTAATGTGACGCTGGGAAAATGTAGATTTCATTGTCGTCTGTCAAAATTTCACCAGTGACAGGATGAAGCGACATTAATCGCTCAACTTCGTCCCCAAACATTTCAATACGCACTGGGTGCTCTTCATAAACTGGATACACCTCAATAGTGTCGCCGCGCACTCGAAATGTGCCACGGGTAAATGCCACATCGTTTCGGTTGTATTGAATGCCAACTAATTGCCGCAATAAGGCATCGCGATCTAAGGATTCACCCACTTTCAATCGGATCATTCGATCGACGTACTCTTGCGGGGTTCCAAGGCCATAGATGCAGGACACACTCGCAACGACTATGACATCTCTGCGAGTTAACAAACTATTTGTCGCACTATGTCGCAATCTTTCAACTTCCTCGTTAACTGAGGAATCCTTTTCGATGAAAGTGTCACTCTGTGGGATGTACGCTTCCGGCTGGTAATAGTCGTAGTACGAGACAAAATACTCAACTGCGTTATTGGGAAGTAATTCTCTAAATTCATTCGCAAGTTGTGCAGCCAGCGTCTTGTTTGGTGCTAACACAAGTGTCGGGCGTTGTAATCTCTCGATCAACCAAGCAGTTGTGGCACTTTTTCCAGTACCCGTTGCACCAAGCAATACAACGTTCTTTTCCCCTGCCTTGATGCGACGTTCGATTTCAGCAATTGCAGCTGGCTGGTCGCCTGCCGGTATGTACTCACTGATTACTTCAAAGGGTGCAACTGTGCGCTCTAAATCAGTTGTCGGACGTGTCATAAACCAAGACTACGGGCAAATCTGAGTCCACACCTTGAGCACATCAGCTCGCAACGTTTCCAACGAACTCGAGTTATCTAGGACATAGTTTGCAACTGCCCGCCGTTGTTCATCAGTGGCTTGATTGTTCATTCGGGCCACTATGTCGCTTTCTGCCAAGCCACGATCTAACAGTCGCTGGGTTCGCAGTGACTGTGGCGCGAGAACCACGATGACCTGATCAAATTGATGTTGCAATGATTTTTCAACAAGAAGCGGAGTGTCGTAAATTACAGTTGAACCCTCCGGCAGTGATTCGCGAATCTCGCTAACTTTACTGGCAACTGCTGGGTGCACAATTTCCTCAAGTTTCTTGAGTTTTATGCTGTCACCAAAAACTTTCCCGGCCAGAATTGCCCTGTCAATGTTGCCGGAAGAATCCAGAATTTCATCACCAAAATGATTTACCACTGATTCATACCCAACTTGGCCAGGTTCCAGCACTTCTTTTGCAATAGCATCGGCATCAATAACAACTGCACCTAGATCGGCAAACATCCGAGCAGCAGTTGATTTTCCACTACCTATTCCACCCGTTAAACCTAAATACATAGTTCTACCTTAACTTCCAAATTGTGAAACACCTGCAATGTTGAACTTAGAGCGCAGCAACGTAAAAAAGGGCCGCTACTGGAGTAGCGGCCCATTTTCTACAAACTTTATTCCGTCTTGTCGGCCAACTCACTGCGTAATGCTTGTAGTGATGCATCATCAGATAACGTTCCTTCTGATGTCGACTCTCCTGAGTAAGAAGATGGAACCTCAGCGTCCGCATTTGCAGCAGCATCTGCCTTCTTTGATTCACCAACTGCAAGCTTGTGAGCTTCCCACTTTGCATGTGCTTGGGCATACTGACGTTCCCATTCAGCTTTCTTCTCTTCGTTACCTGGTAACCATTCGTTGGTATCGGAGTCAAAGCCTTCTGGATAAATGTAGTTTCCATTTTCGTCGTATTGAGTCATGCCATAAAGACCAGCGTCGAATGAATCTGACTCATCAACGTCAACATCTTCATTTGCCTGACGAAGGGAAAGTGAGATACGTCGACGCTCTAAGTCAATGTCGATGACCTTAACAAACGTAGAGTCACCTACCTGAACTACTTGCTCTGGAATCTCAACATGACGACCAGCAAGTTCAGAAATGTGGACAAGTCCCTCAATGCCATCACTTACTCGAACGAAAGCACCAAATGGAACTAGCTTGGTAACTTCACCAGGGATTACTTGACCCATAGTGTGTGTGCGAGCAAAGTGCTGCCATGGATCTTCTTGAGTTGACTTAAGTGAAAGTGAAACGCGTTCGCGCTCGAAGTCAACTTCCAAAACTTCTACGGTGACTTCTTGTCCAACTTCGACCACCTTGGATGGATGATCTACATGCTCCCAAGAAAGTTCTGACACGTGAACTAGGCCATCCACGCCACCAAGATCAACGAATGCTCCAAAGTTAACAATGCTGGAAACAACACCCTTTCGGATTTGTCCCTTTTCAAGTTCGTTTAAGAAGCCGTGACGAACTGCGCTTTGTGACTGTTCAAGATATGCCCGACGAGAAAGTACAACGTTGTTGCGATTCTTATCAAGTTCAATAATTTTGGCTTCAATTTGCTTGCCAATGTATGGCGCAAGGTCGCGAACACGTCGCATTTCAACCAATGAAGCAGGCAGGAATCCACGAAGACCGATATCCATAATTAAGCCGCCCTTGACGACCTCAATAACAGTTCCGGTAACAATGCCATCTTCTTCTTTTATCTTTTCGATAGATCCCCAAGCGCGTTCGTATTGTGCGCGTTTCTTGGAAAGAATTAATTGACCTTCTTTATCTTCCTTCTGCAAAACAAGAGCTTCGATAACTTCACCAACAGTTACTACTTCGTTTGGATCGATATCGTGCTTGATGCTCAATTCGCGTGATGGAATGATGCCTTCGGTCTTGTAGCCGATGTCGACGAGTACCTCGTCGCGACTTACTTTTACAACAATGCCTTCGACGATGTCTCCATCGTTAAATGGCTTTATGGTGGCGTCAACGGCGGCCATGAATTCTTCGGCTGATGCGAAATCGTCAACGGTGATGGAGCTGGTCTTGTCAGAAGTGACAGTCATGTAAGTTATTGCCTCGATGCGGATAGATATAGTGCGGAAGTTGTATTCTTTCCTTGCGGATCCTGCGGAACTAGGTCTGTCCTTGGGCAAATAGCAACCTTCTAAGGATAGGCACGCACTTCTGCTGGGTCAAAACCGCCAAGTGCGCGAAATCCCCAAATATCGTTGCTAGGTCTGGCCAGTTGCAGACTTTTGGGCAACTAATGCCCTGCGGCCGCCCATGAAGTGCCAATTCCAGTGGAAACATCCATCGGCACCTGCAAGTTACCTACACTTTGCATGTTAGCAACTACCAACTCGGTGACGGATTCGAGCTCGCCGGGGGCGATCTCTACCACTAATTCATCGTGCACCTGGAGCAACAACCTCGATTTAACGCCAGCCTCTTTAAGCGCAGCTGCTACCCGGATCATTGCTACTTTGACCAAGTCCGCCGCTGAGCCTTGAATAGGCGCATTCAGTGCCATCCGCTCTGCCATTTCTCGCAGTTGACGATTTTCGCTGTTCAAATCTGGCAAGTACCTTCGTCGTCCCATAATCGATTCCGTATAACCTAACTTGCGAGCTTCCACCACGACGTTAGATAGGTAGTCGCGTACGCCACCAAAGCGTTCAAAGTAAGTGTTCATTAATGCTTTTGCTTGATCGTTGCCAATGCCTAATTGTTGCGCAAGTCCATATGCCGAAAGTCCATATGCAAGTCCATAGGACATGGCTTTGATTTGGCGCCTCATGTCTGCGTCCACATCTTTAGGCAGCACCCCAAACACTTGTGAGCCAACCGTAGTGTGTAAGTCTTCACCAGTTTTTAGGGCTGCGATTAGACCAGGATCATTTGAAAGATGTGCCATCACGCGAAGTTCAATCTGACTGTAATCGGCAGTTAGTAGCGTCTCAAATTCTTTACCCACCACGAAGGTGCCACGAATCGCAAAACCCTCTTCAGTTCTAATTGGGATGTTCTGTAAGTTCGGTTCCGTGCTTGATAAGCGACCGGTTGCTGCAACCATCTGATTAAAGCTGGTGTGAATCCGACTATCAGTGGCTACTGAACCAAGAAGTCCAGTGACCGTCTGCTTCAATTTACTTACTTCGCGATACCTCAACAGCGCAGTTAAAAGTTCATCGTCAGGAAACTTAGCAAGTAGGCCCTGCAGCGACTCCGCATCCGTGGTGTATCCAGTCTTAATTTTTTTCGTTTTCGGTAAACCACGCTCTTCAAAAAGTACTTCTTGAAGTTGCTTTGGTGATCCAAGGTTGAATTCATGACCCACGGTGTCATGTGCTTGCTTTACGGCTGCGGCACTATCCCCTTCAAAATTTTGCTCAAGCTTCTTAAGCGCCTTAACATCTACTGCTATGCCAAAACTTTCCATCTGAGCAAGAATAGAAATCAGTGGCAATTCGACATCTGTAAAAAGCTCGCTACCACCACGATTAGTTAATTCGGCGCCCAAGTACTCGCTCAGATCCAAAGTTGCCCGAGCTGCTAGCGCAAGTTCTTGACCTGAGACTTCAGTGGATCCATCCAGGGATAGCTGAGCACTTGAAGTGGTTGTCGATTCATCCAGCGACTTATTCAAATAACGCTGCACTAAATCTGGAAGCCCGAAATTTCTACCACCAGGTGAAACAACATATGAAGCAATTGCAGTATCAAAGATTAAGCCATTGAAAGAAATGCCTGCTGCCGCAAAAGCCAGCATTGGACCTTTTGCGTCATGGGTGATCTTTGGACTATTACTGGTTAACCAAGCAAGCAAGGGCTTACCACCATCAGCAATCGTGCACCAGACACTTGCTCCACTTTTTGCAACGAGGGCAATCGCGTCCAAAGTCCCGGTGCCACTACCCCAATTTCCTGCCACGCTATAAGCCAGTTCCTGCCCATCGTGGCTTTGCAGCCAAGCTGCCAGCTCATCAGCTTTAACTTGCTTTGTAACAACCTCGAAACCATCTGTAGCTTTTAGGTCAGCAGTCGCGCTAGGTGCTGCAAAAACTGTTTTTGCGTTCTTGCTTGGCTTTGATGGCGTGGCCGAAGTAGCTGGAGAACTTGAGGAAGTTGGCCAGGCGGCGAATAACCTTGGGCGAAGCGCTGAAAATTCAAGTGCGTCAAGTGCTGCGTGCACAATGCTCGCATCATATGCGCGCTTTGCATACGATGCGATGTTCGTATCAACAGGGGCGTTCTCGACCAGTCGATTTAACTCATAATTAAGTTGAACTTGCTCTAAGTTTGCCCGCAGCGCTTCGCCAACTTTTCCGCCGATTGACTCCGCAATTGCAATTATGTTTTCTAGCTCGCCATACTCAGTAATCCATTTTGCTGCAGTTTTTGGACCAACACCCGGGACGCCTGGCAGGTTGTCACTAGTTTCACCTACTAGTGCGGCGAGCGTTCGGTATTGAACTGGCGTAACTCCGTATTTTTCAAAGACTGACTCTGGAGTCATCAGAACCAAATCAGACATTCCTTTTCGGGGATAAAGAATTGTTACGCGCTCATCTACTAATTGAAATGAATCTCTATCACCACTGATTATGCTCACTGGGAAGTCGCACGCTTTTGCCAAAGTTGCCAAGATGTCATCCGCTTCGAAACCATCTGCCTCAACGACGCAAATATTTAGCGACTCGAGAACTTGCTTGATTAACTCAACTTGTCCTTTGAATTCAGGTGGAGTTTTTGCTCGAGTGGCTTTGTATTCTGGATATCTTTCGCTGCGGAATGTTTTTCGCGAAACATCAAATGCAACCACTAAATGGCTGGGTTTACGATCCTTTAGGACATTGACCAGCATCGAGACGAAGCCATAAACTGCATTGGTGTGTTGGCCCGAGCTGGTGGCAAAATTTTCGACCGGCAGACCATGAAATGCCCGATAGGCAAGCGAGTGCCCATCCAAGATGAGAAACTCAGGGGTAGCATTCACATCTTGATCCTAGAGGGGTACCTGTGAGCCAGAACCAAGAGAACTATGCTGACCAAATTGAAATAGGCGCTATGGCTGAACGAATGGGAATTACCGTTAGTTTCGCTACTGCCTCCAAAGTCGTTGGTCACATGCCAGTTGAAGGCAATACCCAGCCATTTGGTTTATTAAATGGCGGGGCATCGATGGCGCTTGCCGAAACTCTGGGATCAGTTGGTGCTCACCTGCATGCTGGACCGACTCGAAGCGTGGTTGGCATCGACATAAACGGCACACACCATAGGAGCGCAACTTCCGGAATTGTTACGGGCACGGCAACTCCCCTTAGTCTTGGACGCACGATTGCCGTCTATGAAATTGTGGTAACGGATGAGCGCGATAATCGTCTGTGCACTGCGCGCTTAACCTGTCTATTGCGAGACTTGTCTTAGTTAAGTTAAATCCCGAACTTCCTCGCAATACCTGAAAGGCTAGAACCATGTTTATTGGGTCAGGCACAGTTATAAATATCATTGCCGTTTTAATCGGATCTACTATCGGTGTTTTTATTGCTCATCGACTAACCGAAAAGATTCGTGACGTAGTCACCGATGGACTTGGTTTAGCTACTGGAATGATCGCAGTATTAACTACTGCTGCTATTACTAACCCGTTGCTTTCGGAAACGCTGGGTGCCGGTCGTCCAGTGCTAATTGTGCTGGCAAGCGTTGTTTTGGGCGGGATGATCGGAACCGCAATGCGAATTGAAGATCGCCTGGAGTCTTTAGGTGATCGGATGAAAGCAAAATTCTCAGCAGATGGCACGTCCCGCTTCACTGAAGGATTTGTAGCGGCTTCGTTGCTGTTTTGTGTTGGTGCAATGTCAATTTTGGGACCCATAACTGATGGGCTTGGCGGCGGAAATGAAATTTTAGTTTTGAAATCTACTTTGGACTTCTTCGCCGCAATCGCATTCGCATCAGTGTTTGGGTGGGGTGTTGCCGCTTCGGTGGTTACAATCTTTTTATTTCAAGGCAGC
>JBDNJO010000018.1:0-11010 GCA_041687715.1 Candidatus Nanopelagicales bacterium | reverse complement strand
GCAGGGCTTTGGGCAGGAGTCATTTGGGAACTTGGTTCTGGCTCCGGATCACTGCCGATGTTAATTGCGGGAACCCTATCGGGAGTCATCGCATTTTTCTACTTTTTTCTGGGCAAGTCTCCGCGCCTTAGTGAAATAGATATCGCAAAGAACCTGCCCGACGAATAATCCACGGGTCTGGAATATGACCTTGAGGTGAATTCCTGACAGAATAGAGTCCACGTGCGGGAGTGGCGGAATTGGCAGACGCACCAGATTTAGGATCTGGCGCCTTCGGGTGTGGGGGTTCAAGTCCCCCCTCCCGCACCATTATCAAGACTTAGATAAGTGGCTAGCAATCTGATTAGCCAAATCAAGCAGTGCTTTACCTCGATGACTTATGGCATCTTTTTCAGATGCTGGAAGTTGCGCTGATGTTTTCGCAAAGCCAGAAGGAACAAAGATCGGATCATAGCCAAATCCATTTTCGCCAACTGGTTCATCGATTAGATTTCCATTCATTATTCCTCGCGCAACTAGCTCGGTGCCATCCGGGAAAACTGCAACAGCGGCGCACGTAAAGTTTGCCTCTCGCTTTGAAACTGGAACATCTACCATTTGCTTTAGCACTAATTCCAAATTTGCCTGATCCACATTTTCACTCGCTCCAGACCAGCGCGCAGACAAGACCCCTGGATTGCCATCTAATGCAGCAACGCAAAGTCCGGAATCATCAGCAATGGCTGGCAGGCCCGTGAATTCACTTAGGGCTCGTGCTTTAAGAAGTGCGTTTCCGACGAATGTTGTTTCGGTCTCTTCGACTTCTGGAGCATCTGGAAATTGTTCAATCGTTACAAGTTCTATATCAACTGCTAAGTCTGCCAAAATACGTTGCAGTTCATCTGCCTTTTTCGTATTTCGAGTTGCTAAAACGAATTGCATTCTTACTTCTTTGGATTAAGTGGAATTGCCAGTGCTTGCTTTTGTTTTTGGGTTAAATCAACACAACCAATAGTTGCTAAATCTAAAAGATCATTTAGCAAACTGCGATCAAATGGCTCCCGCTCGGCAGTTCCTTGAATTTCAATAAATGTTCCTGAGCCAGTCATGACAACATTCATGTCAGTATCAGCGCGAACATCATCGTCATAATGCAAATCCAGACAAGGCTTCCCATCGACTATTCCAACCGAAACTGCGGCGACTGAATCGCGCAAGACAACGGCGTCTTTTGCGACAAGGCCGGTGCTACGCGCCCATTCAATTGCATCAACCACTGCGACGTATGCCCCAGTGATAGCAGCAGTTCGCGTGCCGCCATCTGCTTGCAGGACATCGCAATCGATCATGATCGTATTTTCGCCAAGTGAGGACATGTCTAAAACCGATCGCAAACTTCGACCAATCAAGCGCGAGATCTCATGAGTGCGTCCGCCAAGTTTTCCTTTGACGCTTTCGCGATCATTCCTGGTGTGAGTTGCTCTCGGTAACATCGAATACTCGGCTGTTAACCAGCCTTCACCAGAACCCTTTTTCCAGCGTGGGACACCTTCACTAAAAGAGACAGCACAAAGCACCTTTGTTGCCCCAAATTCCACAAGCACGCTGCCTTCAGCATGATCTAGCCACTGGCGATTAAAAGTTACGTTTCGGAGTTGATCGGCCGATCGGCCATCTGAGCGATTGTTCACGTAAAAGATTCTATTGCACTGTTACAGCGTGCGAACTTCGATGACTTCTGGGCCAAGGAATCGACGTGCTAGCTTCGTAAACGGTTCACCAGTTGCTAAAAACTCGTGCCTTGGCTCTGGCAGTGCGGAATCGCGCAACAAATTTTTTTCCACCAAAGTTCGATAAACATCTTTTGCTGTTTCCTCAGCGCTGGAAACCAAAGTTACTTTATCCCCCGCGATCATTGAGATCACACCAGTAAGCAACGGGTAGTGAGTGCAGCCTAAAACTAAAGTATCGACTTGTGCTTGCAAAATTGGCGCTAAGTATTCTCGGGCTACTGCTGTTAACTCCTCGCTGTTAGTGATTCCTGCTTCAACAAATTCCACAAATCTTGGGCAGGCCTGACTTTCAACTGTGATGTGGGCAGCCGCTGCAAACGCGTCAGAGTACGCGCCACTTGCAATCGTCGCGGTAGTTCCGATGACTCCCACTTTGCCAGTGCGAGTTGCGCCAACCGCGCGCCTGACTGCAGGTTGAATCACTTCGATCACCGGGACTGAATATCGCTCGCGGGCATCACGCAACATTGCCGCGCTTGCAGAGTTGCAAGCAATTACGAGCATTTTTACGTCGCGCTCTACTAAGGAATCTAAGACCTTCAGTGAAAGCTCTCGCACCTGTGCAATTGGGCGCGAACCGTAAGGGCTGTTCTCAGTGTCGCCAATATAAATAACAGGCTCATGTGGCAGCTGATCCAAAATTGATCTAACGACCGTTAGGCCACCTACGCCCGAATCCATTACGCCAATTGCACGCTCATCCATAGCTCAAGAGTAATCTGAAGCCTTTACCAAACAGCGCTCCCAATAGGATCAAGGGCTTGCGCTAATGGCTGCCACGTCAGTTGCAAAGCGTTCGCAACTGAGCTTTTGGCAGTGGGCGAACTTACAAAATTGATTTATAATTAAATTATCCACATCGCTGAGAGTATAAAAATGTCTGTTGCCGTAAGTATTCCTACCATTCTGCGTAGTTATACAAATAATAAAAAGTCCGTGACTGCCGAAGGCGCAAACCTGCAGGAAGTAATCGCGAACCTTGAAACGCAATTTCCTGGCATTTCAGATCGACTGATGGAAGATGGTAGCTTGCGTCGATTCGTGAACATCTACATAAATGACGAAGATGTCCGATTCACTGGCAGTCTTACTGCAGCAGTGTCTGCCGGCGATGCAATTACTGTTTTGCCCGCTGTTGCTGGTGGCTGATTTTCATAATGCGCTATGACTCACTTCTAGAATCCGTTGGAAATACTCCCCTCGTGGGACTGCCTAATTTGTCACCATCCAAGGATGTTCGACTTTGGGCAAAACTAGAAGACCGTAATCCGACGGGATCTATTAAGGATCGCGCCGCCCTTGCGATGATTGAAGCAGGCGAAGCAGATGGCACCTTGACCCCAGGTTGCACAATTTTGGAGCCAACGAGCGGGAACACTGGAATCTCACTTGCCATGGCAGCACGCCTTAAGGGCTACAAACTTATTTGCGTTATGCCCGAAAATACTTCAGCCGAGCGAACCCAGATTCTGAATATGTGGGGCGCAGAGATCCGTTACTCCCCTGCAGCTGGTGGCTCTAATGAGGCAGTGCGCGTAGCGAAAAACTTAGCAACCGAAAACCCGAATTGGGTGATGCTTTATCAATACGGAAATCAAGCAAACTCTGACGCGCATTACCACGGCACGGGACCTGAAATCTTGGCAGATTGCCCAACAGTCACGCACTTCGTTGCTGGCCTGGGCACAACAGGAACTTTGATGGGCGCAGGACGTTACCTTCGTGAACATCGGCCAGATATTTCCATAGTTGCAGCAGAGCCACGTTATGGCGAGTTAGTTTATGGGCTGCGAAACATTGATGAAGGTTTTGTACCTGAACTTTATGATGAATCAGTGCTGACAACGCGCTTTTCAGTTGGACCACTCGAGGCATTAACGCGAACTCGTGAATTATTAAATCGAGAAGGAATTTTTGCAGGTATCTCTACTGGTGCAATTTTGCATGCTGCTCTCGGCATGGCTGACAAGGCGGTGAAGGCAGGCAAGAAAGCAGACATAGTTTTCATAGTTTGTGATGGTGGCTGGAAGTATCTTTCAACCGGTGCTTACGAAGGAAACGTAGATGTTGCATCAGATGCTCTCGATGGCCAACTCTGGGCCTGAGGTAGTTGCTAAATAATTACGATTTCTTCCTCAGTTACTTCGCCCTCCACAATTCGAAATGACCTAAGTTCATAAGGTCCATCCTTCGTTCCAGTTTCCCTGGTTGATACCAAAACATAATGCGCGAATGGCTCTGATGCATATGCGATATCTGTGCGTGATGGGTAGGCCTCAGTAGAGGTGTGAGAGTGGTAAATAATTACTGGATCTTCATCGTTAGCGTCTAACTCTCGGTAGAGCTTTAATAAGTCGGCTGAATCAAATTCGTAGAATGTTGGAGATCTGGCGGAATTGATCATGGGGATAAATCGCGTGGGTTTATCGCTATTGGCGGGTCCGGCAATCACCCCGCACGCCTCATCGGGGTGGTCGGCGCGGGCATGAGCGAGCAAGTTATCCACTAAAACTTGAGAAATTTCGAGCATTTTTGGCTATTTCCCCTCAAATTATGTGAATTAATCAATAATAGCAGTAAAAAATGCGTGTTTCGGTTGCAAGTCCTCTTCAAATCGAGCAGGCTATAACCAGTAATTGATAGTTGTGAAAGCAGCTACAACCAGAACCAACTCGGTGGTTCCCAACAAAAGGAGCAAATTCTTCATGGATGGAATCTATGACGTTAAGTTACTGACTGAAACGCAGTACACAATTGTCAGCGGTTTCTTGTCACTTGGTTTTGCAGCAATGCTTGCCACGACAATTTACCTATACATTAGCCAAGCTCGCGTACTTCCTAAGTACCGTCAGGCAATCGTAATTTCAGGAACCGTAACATTAATCGCGCTTTACCACTATTGGAGAATCTACGATTCATTCAAGTCTGCGCATGCAGGTGGGGAAACCTTCAACGAAGCTTACCGCTACGTTGACTGGTTACTAACTGTTCCACTATTGCTTCTAGAAACCATCGCAGTACTTGCACTTCCTGCAGTTCAGCGTAAGTCTCTAGTTTCAAAGCTTATTCCAGCATCAGCTGCAATGATCATCCTTGGTTACCCAGGCGAAGTTTCAGCAGACATGATGACCAAGGGCATTTGGGGCGCACTTTCCACAATCCCATTCCTGTACATCCTTTACGTATTGTTCGTTGAGTTGACAAAGGCACTAGACAAGCAGCCAGCTGATGTTGCTGCAACTGTCAAGCGTCTTCGCCTATTGCTTATCGCAACATGGGGCGTATACCCAATCTCGTACCTATTGCCACTTCTTGGCATTGAAGGCGCAAGTGCCTTCGTAGGTCGTCAGGTCGGTTATACCGTTGCTGACATTCTTGCTAAGTGTCTCTTCGGTCTGACAATCTACAAGATTGCTCGCCTAAAGAGCGCCGCAGATGACCCATCATATGCATCAGCTGAAGGTATGCACTAATCAATTAAAACTAAAAACCCCTTAGTCATTTGGCTAGGGGGTTTTTAGTTGCCCTAACTTAGGGCGTCGATAAGAGTGCCTTGTAAGTACGTTAGGTAGTTATAAAGATTCACTTCGGGCTCATCAGAATCAAAGTCAAAGTCACTCTCTTGCGTTATTTCCATACGAGTTCCAAGTACAAGTCGTAAATCATTTACGGCCTTAAGCCAGGATTGTGCCTGTTGCGGGCTCACTGTCGTTGGATTCTCGTGGTCGTTAAGGTTTTCGCGCACATCGCTTAACGCTGCAATTTTTTGTTGCCTTAAATCCTGCTCAGTGAACCGACGAAAATCTGCACTGGCATGTTCATCATCGGAATAACCATTTGGAAATAATCGAGCAAGCGCGGGGTCATCAGAAATTTGGGTTGAGCCGTTCATCCCTAACATGGCTTCAAGTGGATCACTTGTTTCTTGGGCATTGAGCTCGTGAAGTAACTGCCTCATCTGATCAAATAGCTGCCCAAGTACCTCACGCTCCGCGGCTTCCAAACTGATCGTTATGCCACCATCTAACTCAGACTCAAACACCTTAAATGTCCTTTTGTAGAGTCGCCCAGAGGCCGTAGGAATGCATGGCAGCAACGTCGCGTTCCATCTCTTCTCGGGAACCAGTGCTAACAACTGCGCGGCCTTTTTCGTGCACATCCAGCATTAGTTTTTCCGCCTTTGGTTTGTCATATCCAAAATAGGTCTGAAATACGTAAGTAACATAAGCCATCAAATTTATGGGGTCATTCCAAACCAGAGTGATCCATGGAACGTCGGTAAGTACATTTACCTGGATGTCCTCGATGGGCAGGGCGGTCATGCCCTAATTGTCTCACGCGGAAAGTTTGCTAGTTACTTTTGCTTGGATTCGAGGAATAAACAAAATTGAAATTAGCCCAACAATTGCGCAGAAAATCCAAATGCTCGTGAAAGTAGTACTCGATATTTCGGAGTTAAGGCTTGCAAAGGATAGAAGGGATCCGGCAAGGGCGGTTGCAATAATTACGCCAAAGGAATCTGACATCTGAAGGGATGCACTATTTCGGGCATGTTCTGCTTCAAGAGATTTATCAAGCATCAGCACTCCTAGCGTTGGAAAACAAATTCCCATTCCAAACGCCGAAACCCCCCAGACTAAGCTCGCCAACAGCGCCGCCATGCCTATCGAGCTAGGAACAAATACCGCAATTGGAATAAGGGCGATTCCTGCCGTTGTCATCACAACCCCAACAACCAATATCTGCTCACGGGAAAGCTTAAGTCGGTGACTACCTTGCAGCCAAGAACCAGCAAACCAAGTAATTGTTGCAGCGGTTAAAACACCGCCAGAAAGCGCAACTGAGACACCACGGATTTCTTGAAGCGCAAGGGGCACATAAATCTCAGCCGCAAAAAATGCTCCGGCTACAACGCCGCGCATCCCAATCACCGCAGGAATTCCTGGCGCAATTCGCAAGAAGCCCTTTGGCATCAGGACTGTAGTTGCCCACGCAGCAACACTGAGTGAAACGATCGCAATCAGCACGATGTTAAGTGTTGTCCAGCGCCCAACATGTGAGGCACCGCCTTGGAACAGGGCTAGTGCTGCGATTGCAACGAGTACCGCAACTACTTGCTTACGCGCATCCGGTCGCGCTGGGGATGGCACTTGTGGAAGTTTCTTGAGTTCTGGAATAAGCAACATGGTTGGCATGACTAATAAAAATGGCACAATCCAAAATGTCATTCGCCAAGAGGAAATTTCAACTAACAATCCAGCAAGTCCAGGACCGATTAAACCAGGCACTACCCAAGCGGCTGCGAGAATGCCGAGTGCTTTTGCGCGCAGTGCTTCTGGATACATTCGCCCAATGACTACATACATAGTCACCAAGTCCAAACCCATGGCAAAACCCTGAACTGCGCGGCCAACTGTAAGCACAGCTAGGTTTGGGGCAAAGCCAGCGACTAACGAACCAAAAGCTAAAGCAGAAACCGCAAAGATAACTACTCTTGCTAAACCAAGCCGGTTTGCCCACAACCCAGCAAATGACATTCCAAGTAACGAAGCCATGGTGAAACTTGTAAATGTAACCGCGTAATTACTAATTGCATTTAAGTCCGCGGCCGCAACTGGCATAACAGCTGCAATTGCAATTCCTTCAAATCCAAAGATACTTACTAGAGCAACAATTCCGACACTTAATCGCCGATATTCAGGAGCCCAGGGCGTAACGGTCATTCGGAGTTGTCGCTGTTGTCTCCACCCATTGGCAAGCCTTCAAAAATTGCTTTGCATTGTGGACATACGGGAAATTTTCCAGGATCGCGATTCGGGATCCAAACTTTTCCACACAGCGCAACAACGGGTGCGCCCATTACTGCGCTTTCTACAATTTTGTCTTTGGCAACATAATGCGCGAAGCGCTCATGGTCGCCCGCTTCAACTTGCTCCTCGACGCGTTCCTCAATGAGTAAGCCACCATCAGTGCGAGTATCTTGGACCATGCTTATTACCTTAACAAACTAGGCGGGAAGGGCTTGCAGTCGCTGCTTTAATTCAGCTAGTTCGGCTTGTAGCTCGGGTGGCACTCGGCCATCGAACTGCCCAAAGTATTCATCTGTCGAATCGCACTCGGCAAGCCAACTGCCCTTGTCAACGTCAAAGAGCGCAGTTAGATCATTCTCAGAAATTCCTAAGCCATCTAGAAGCAAGTCTTCGCGATTAGGCAAAATACCAACCGGTGAGTCGATGCCTTCGGCGTCATTTTCTAGTCGGTCCACTACCCAAGCAAGTACTCTTGAGTTCTCGCCGAATCCTGGCCAAATGAAATCGCCTGCTTCATTCTTACGAAACCAATTAACTTGGAAGAGTTTTGGCACGTTTGCAAACGTGCGACCCATGTTTACCCAGTGGCCCCAGTAATCGGCCATGTTGTAGCCACAAAATGGCAGCATCGCGAATGGATCTCGGCGCAATTGACCAAGGCCACCCACAGCGGCTGCTGTCATTTCAGATGAGATTGTGGCTCCCATAAATACGCCGTGATTCCAACTGCGGGCTTGCGCAACCAATGGAACATTTGTCGCGCGGCGTCCACCGAATAGGATCGCAGAAATTGGAACGCCAGCTGGATTTTCCCATTCATCTGAAATGGATGGGCATTGCTCTGCTGGGGCAGTAAATCGAGAGTTAGCGTGCGAGGAAACTTCTGGGGAATCTGGTGTCCAGTCATTTCCTTTCCAGTCAATGAGATGCGCTGGTGGCTCGTCTGTAAGACCTTCCCACCAAATGTCACCGTCATCAGTAAGAGCAACATTTGTAAATAGTGAATTTGCATAAAGCGAACGGATCGCGTTGGCATTTGTCTTCATGCCTGTCCCTGGAGCTACTCCAAAGAATCCAGCTTCTGGGTTAATCGCGTAAAGGCGACCATCAGCTCCTGGGCGCATCCAGCAGATGTCATCGCCAATAGTTTCGACTTTCCAGCCCGGAATAGTTGGTTCCAGCATGGCCAAGTTAGTTTTGCCACAACCTGATGGGAACGCAGCTGCGATGTAATGCGTTTTGTTTTTTGGCGATGTCAATTTCAAAATCAGCATGTGCTCAGCGAGCCACATTTCATCGCGCGCCATAACTGATGCGATGCGAAGTGCAAAGCACTTCTTGCCTAGTAATGCGTTACCACCATAGCCAGAGCCATAGGACCAAATTTCGCGCTCTTCTGGGAACTGCACAATGTATTTAGTTTCGCTACATGGCCAGGTCACATCAGCTTGACTAGGAGACAGCGGTGCGCCAACTGAATGAAGCGCAGGAACAAAGTCTCCTTGCTCACCAATTAGATCAAGCGCTGCTTTACCCATACGTGTCATCATCTTCATGCTGATTACTACATATGGTGAGTCCGTAATTTCGACACCTAGTGCGCTGATGTCAGAGCCAAGGGGTCCCATGGAAAACGGAACGATGTACATAGTGCGACCGCGCATGCATCCTTTGAAAGTTTGACGAAGGATTGTCTTCATCTCGCTAGGTTCCATCCAGTTATTTGTTGGACCTGCGTCTTCTTCCTTGACCGAGCAAATAAAAGTGCGATCTTCTACGCGAGCAACATCGCTTGGGTTTGAACGGGCCAAAAATGAATTTGGTCGCTTCTCCGAATTAAGCGGTGTCAAAGTGCCGCTTGCAACTAGCTCTTGGGTTAAGCGGTCCCACTCCGCGTCCGAACCATCGCACCAATAGATGCGCTCCGGAGTTGTTAACTCAGCAACTTCTTGAACCCAAGCCAGTAGCTTCTTACTTTTCGTGGGTGCGTCTGCAAAACCTGGAATGGTTGAACTACTCACGAGCGCTCCTAGAATGCCTAGCCCCAGGTAGGGCTTTATTTATTTACTCAGAATGCACCCTAATTAGGAAAAAAACTAACTTAATTTGGCAAAAAACCCTGAAAATTCAGGGTTGTGAGTAAACACACACGCTAAATCCACGCACATGTGACTGGTGTGGTTGGTGTTCCTAGACTGGGGTAGTGGCAATCCCTGGAAATTCTGCAATTTTGCAGGAAAACTCTGACACCCTCATTGTGGTTCCGGTTTACGCAGAGGCTCCAGTCATCGCAGGCGTGGTTACCGAGTTGGCCCAGTATTTCCCAAACATCTGCTGCATCGATGATGGCAGCCCTGATTCCTCAGGTCAGATCGCATTACAAGCTGGCGCAAAGGTCATTTGGCATCCAATGAATCTAGGTCAAGGCGCTGCGCTGCAAACTGGAATTGAAGCGGGAATCGAAAATTTGGAAATTAAGTACTTTGTGACTTTTGATGGCGACGGTCAACACTCACCTACTGACGCCCTTGAAATGGTGCGCACGCTTCGAGAAAATGAATTTGACGCAGTATTTGGCTCTAGGTTCTTGGATGAAAGAACCGAACTAACTTTTGCAAAACGCGTCGTTTTAAAACTTGCCATCACTTACACGAATTGGTTAACCGGACTTAAGCTAACTGATGCTCATAACGGCCTGCGGGCTTTCAATCGAAATGTCGCGCAAGCGATACAACTCCAGCACGATGGCATGGCCCACGCCACGGAGATCGTGAATCAAATAAGTAAAGGTGGCTTTCGATACTGTGAGCGCCCGGTTCACATTGTCTATTCGGACTATTCCAAAGCAAAGGGACAAAGCCTTTGGAATTCCGTTAATATTTTATTTGATCTGATATTGAGGTAACTATGCGTATTGCTCAACTGTTCTTAATGGTCGTCATTTTAGGCTTGCTTTGGTTTGCCCTACATCACCGTTCCACAACTGAAGCTAAGGCATTTCGCCGCATAGCGTTCTTGGGTTTAACGCTTTTAATTGTGCTCGCCGTTTTGTTTCCAGATGTATTAACTGAAATAGCAAACACTTTTGGAATTGGCCGTGGCGCTGACTTAGTTATCTATTTAGTTTCAATTGGGTTGCTGTTTTTCTCGGTTAGCGCTTACTTAAAGTTTGGTGACATGGATCGCCGAATTACGCTGCTATCGAGGCACATCGCGCTTCTGGAAAGCAAGGGCGATGTAGGTCAAATAAATCCAGAGGATCTTAAGTAGATAAATGTAATTTGAGCCAACTTTTATTACTCCTGGTGTTCTGCCCATTTGGCTGGACGTTGGCGCTGTAGCTTTAGGCGCCGTTTTCGGAGCGACCCTTGCGAATTCGAGGCAAGCTCCGTTACTGGGAGTTTTGCTAGTTGGTATTTTGCTCGGCT